>JAFRNO010000364.1 GCA_017430155.1 Kiritimatiellia bacterium
CCTACGAGGACGATTCGTACACCTACTCGTTTGAGCAGACCGTCAAGCAGTCACTCAAGAACATCACGAGTTCTGCCAAGACCTACAACTTCCAGGGTTATGCGGCAGATGGCTGGACGGCGACGTCCAAGGGCACGCAGCCTGACGTCCCGGAACCGACGAGCGGCATTCTGCTCCTCGTGGGCGGTGCGATGCTCGCGTTGCGCCGCAAGCGCGCGTAAGAGTGGGAGAAGCGGCAGGAGTGCCGTTTCCCCGAACGGGAACGCCCGACCGCATGAGCGGGCGGGCGTTTCTGTTATTTGCGCGGGGGCGTCTCAAGCGTGTTTTCTCAGATGAGGTTCACAGGCATGAGATGATAAACGGGAGGGAGTACACATGACATTTACCGTAACATACCGGGACAAGAGCGGCGCGAAGGCCGAAGCCGTGATCGAGGTCGCGGGCCGCGCCGAGTGCGTTGCCGAGTGCCGGGCGCGGGGGATTGCTCCCATGGCGATTCGAGAGGGACGAAGCGGCAGGGGTTCTGCTTCTCAGAAGGATGCATTCCCTCGGAGAGATGGTGATTCCGCCGCTCCATTGAGTTGCCGCTCTCGCATCATCGCGGCAACCCTCCTCGTTGCCGTAGCCATCGGCGGTGTGTGGTGGTGGTTCGCGGCACGCTCGGGGATCTCGCCCTCCCATGTGGAGGTGCCGGAGAAAGTGAGAAGCGACAAGCGCGTCGTTTCTCCGAGGCCGGCGGCAAAGCCGTCCATCGCGCACCCGACGGCGGTCGTCTCGAACGAGGTACCGGCTGTTGCCGAGCCAGACCCCCACGAGAACATGAAGATGGTGATCGGCTACCGCGGCGGGCATCGCGTCACGAACTGGGTTGCCGTCGCGACGAACGACGCAGCCTCGGCCAAGCGGAAACGCCGTTTCAGCAGCGGCCTGGAGGAACAGCTCAGCTGGGTTTTCAACACGGAGGTGGGCGATGCGCCGCCCGTTTTTCTGCCGCCGCTGTCGAAGTGGGACTCAAGGTCCGTAGGGGACATCCTCGCGCGGGAGATCGTCATATCGGACGATGATTCCGAACGCGACAAGCAGAGCAAGATGAGGATGATGGAGGTCAAGAGGGCGTTGAAGGAGTATATCGACGCAGGCGGGAAGGCCGAGGGTTTCATCGAGCATTACCATTCGTTTCTGAAGCAGGCGAACGCGCAGTGGAAGGACGCGAAGAGGTCCGTCATCGACTTGTACCGCACGGAACGTGACCCGAATCTTCTCAAGTCCTACATCATCAAGGTCAACGAAGGCCTGGCCGAAAAGGGCATCAAGCCGATAACCCTGCCCAAGGCGATGTGCGAGGAACTTGGCATCGAAGCGGAAAACAGCAACCAAAAGGAGAAATGATGAAGAGAATCGCTTTCATACTGATCGGCTCGGTCGCTTTGCTCGTCCAGGCGGCGCAAAGGCCGATGACACAGGCGCAGCGGCGCGACTGGTTCAAGAACCTCACGCCTGCTGAGCGCGAGAAAATCGAACTTGAGGCGCTGAGGAAAACGGGGGGCGTCGTCGAGATCGAGGGCAAGGGAACCGTCTACGTGTACAACTGCCAGGATGCGATAAAGGACGAGTCCCTGCGCGAGCGGCTCAAGATGCTCGAGTATGCGACGCATATCAAGTACGTGATTGAAAGAGGAACGTATCCGGCAAAGGGTTTCCCGTCGCTTCCGAACGGGGTCCCAACCGCCATCTGGGTCGTGGACAATCCCGAATTGCCGCAGAGCCTGATACAGATGGAGGGGCCATGGGGTGTCGTGAACGTGGCGGCGCTCAAGGCCGACAAGCCGTCGGAAGAAGTCCTGGTGGCGCGGTTCAAGAAAGAGTTCACGCGTGTGGCCATCTACACGTTCGGCGGGCTGAACTCGTCCTCGAAGCACAGTCCCGTGCATGTCGCGCGCGACCTCAAGGAGCTAGACGCGCTCACTGGCCAGAACATCACGATGGACTACTTTCAGGGGATCAACCGGACCTTGAAGGACCTGGGACTGGTGCCAGGAAAGAAGATGTCATATCGTGCCGCTTGTGCGCATGGTCTTGCGCCTGCCCCGACAAATGAATTCCAGAAAGCCGTATGGGAGCAGGTCAAGGCCGAGAAGGAACGCGGACCGACGAACCCGATCACGATCCCACCGCCGAACGCGAAGAAGTGAAGTTCACCTACACATACCGCTCGTCCGACGGGCAGCGGCGGACGGCGGAGATCGAGGCCGAGAGCCGCGATGCCGCTTTTGAGCGCGTGCGCGCTGAACTAGGGATCAAGCCGATCAAGGTGGTGGCGGCGGTGGAGAACGGCGGCGCGCTCGGCGAGCGCGCCCTACCAAATGGACGCGACAAGCGCGACAGCAGGATGCTCTGGGGAGCCGCCATCTTGGCGGCGCTAGTCGTTCTTGGCAGCGTCTGGTGGTTCGTGAAACATGGCAGTAAGCAGGGCCCCATCCCCGAAACGATCACGGTGAATACCCCACAAGGCGCGGTGACATTGAGCGTGGCCACCCCGCTGCCGCGCCAGACCATCCCCGGCGACAGGCGGCGCATCGAGGCCGGTCGCGACACGATCTTCACAAACGCCGCAGAACGCCTCCTGGCGCGTTTCGCCGAGCCGGGGCGGGCAGTTGCCTCCTTGGAGGGTGCAAAACCCACAGATGCCGATTTTGCCGCCTGCCTGCGCGAGCCAATCCGCATTGCCTCCACCGACTTCACGGAAGTTGTCGACCTCAAGCGCATCGTTACGGGCATGAAACGCGAGATGCGCGCCTACATCGCCGGTGGCGGAACGGTTGAACAGTACCTTTTGGAACTCGTCAAACGGCAAAAACTTGAAGCCTCTTACCGTGAGAATGCCGAAAAGCGGCTGGAAGGCATGTTGTCAAAGCCCAAAGAAGCCTACGCCTACTGGCTCAAGGCGAATGCCTCGCTGAAATCCATGGGAATCTACGAACTCCCACTCCCGCCCGCCCTACACGGGTATCAGGCCGGATTGGACTTGGACGAGTAACCGCCTATTCCGATCAAGCGACGAACGAATGCTGAGCACCTACTCGCCAATGACCACAGGGCGGATGCCGAGGTTGCGGAGTTCGTCGTTGCGCTTTTCCAGATAGTCCTCGAAGGCGTCTTCGGACATCTTCTTCCGCGCCGCCTCGATTTCGGTCTTCGTGCGCGCGTAGATGGCAATCTCGGCCTCCTGCCGCTCCACCAGCCGCTGGCCGTAGCCGACGATTGACCCGCCGGCGGCAATGTATCGGCGCGCCTCCTGCTTCATGCCCTCCACCATCGCCTTGATCTGCTGTGCTTCAAGGGAGTCGTCCGGCTTGGTTTTGACCTTCTCAGCCAAGGCACGGCGAATTTCCTCCTCGCTTGTGTTGCGCTGCCCCGCAGCTACACCAGGAACCGCGAAGGACGCCAGGAAGCGATCACCTTCGCGCTCAAACACATCCGACCAGCCGGTACGGACGCCTTTTTCGATGACGGCCATGTCGCCGATCACCTGACGCCGGGTCTGGCTGGTCTGGAAGGCCGCTGGCGCAGGAGAGACAACGGGGGCAGGAGCGCTTTCAGGGGCTTTCTTCTCGCCGAGCCGGTAGGCAAACACGCCAACCGCCACCGCCGCGAGCAGGACGAGGCCAATCACCACGCGCGTGCGGATGCCGCGTATCTCACCGTTCGCCTTCGACCCGTCCGCCGCCACCACCTTGATGGCCTTGATCCCCCGCTGGCGCAACGCCTCGAACACCTCCTCCCGCGAGGAGGCGTTCATGGAGTCCTCGTGCCGGACGCCGTCGGGGGTCTTGTAGGCGTAGGTGTACTTCACTTGCCCTTCTTCGGGTCGAACTCAATGGTCATGGGATTGCGTGGCACCATCCGTTCCTTCTCCCAGATTGCCTTCTGGTAGTCATTTGTAGGCGATGGCGCAATGCCCCTTCGGCAGGCCTCGCGGTAAGTGATGCGTTGGTCGGGGACAACGCCAATATCAGGCAGATGCTTCATCACGTTCATCATCGTATCGATCCCGTACTGGTCGCCCACGGTCTTGTCGAGGTCCGCGACCGACATGACACCCTGCAGGGGTGACACCTTGTACTGCGACCTCGCCCCGGAGAACACGACCGACGTGATGCGGATCAGTTCCTTACGGAAGCGCAATGCAAACTTCGCCGCGTCGGGTGTCCCCTCGCGAAGGGGTGCGAGATTGAGCATGCCCCATCCTTCCTCCAGCGCAATCAGCGACATGGGAAGCGTGGGATCGTCTACAACGAACACGCACGCCCCTGCTCCGGCCTTTTCGCGCTCCGCTCTCGCCGAGGCAAGCGCGAACGGTGGCGCGGACCTCACCTCCACGTTCAGCCCCCTGATGAACTCCACGAGCGGCTTCAGCACCTCCCTTACGGAGCCCTCCGTGATTTCAGTTCCCGCATTCAGAATGGCGAGATGCCCACTCCCCTTGATTTCAAGGAAGCCGCCCGTTTGGCGTTGGCGCACTTCCATCAGTTTCGCACGCTCCTCGGGCGTCAGCGGCTTGCGTTCAACCTTCGTTATGCCCATCGCGCACGTTGTGACGGCGACGAAGAAAATGACCATCACCTGTATCTTCATTGCGTTACCTTTCTGTTGCTATTATTGTCTTCTTGCGTCGGAAGCCCTATGCGGCGACGGATACGATCCGGTATCACCACGGCCTTTATGCCCTGTTTTGCAAGTCCAGCGTTGGCCTCCTTCAGAAAATCCTCCGCGATCTCCGGCTCTTCCATCGCCACCTTCATGACTTGAGTCTGAACCATCTGCCTATGCTGGAAGGCGGTCTTCAGCTTGTCATGGTAGTACGTGAGGAACTCGTCCGGAGTGCCGCCTTTCTCAAGATAATTCCTCAACTCCTCCTTCGCGAACTCCACCGTCGTCTTCGCATCGATCTGCTTTTCCGTGTCGCCCTCATTCACCTCGCACTTCGCGTCTAGTATCTCCTTGAGATGTACGATGTCGAAATCCGGGACGCGCGGCAGCGGCGGCGGCATGTCGCCCACTTCCGTAGTGAACACCCACCCCATCACCTGTTCAAGCCCGCTCCTGAACAGCCTGTTCGATGTGGTGTTGGGGAGCGGCGACTCCGCAAGTTTCTTCTCGTATGCATCAAGCCTCTTCTCCTCGGGCAGCTTCGGATTGCGCCATGCGGTTACGGGACGCTTCGGCGGCAGCTTCTCAACCCTGTTTGTCGCGACGGCTTTCGGCTTTGAAACGGAAACGGCCTTCGGCGGCGTGACGCGCTTCGCCCGCTTTGCCTTCGTCTCCGGTTCGGTCACGACTTCCTCATCTTGCTTTCCACGTGGCATCACGAACAATATAACCCCCGTAAGAACCACCGCCGCGATCGCTACAAGGCTCCATTTTTTTCCATTCCACGTCATGGACAATCCTCCATCGAAATGTTGAAAGCCCGCCCGCACATCGCGGACGGGCTTTCGGCTTGAGATTTGCAGGTCTAGATTTATGGCCGAACGCGATTCAGCCAATCTCGACCCGTCAAATCCTTACGCCCTGCGGCGGCGGAGCGCAAGCCCCGCGAGGCCGATGAGCATCAGCATGCCACTGGTAGGCTCAGGGACGTCGGGCTGGCTTCCGCCAGACGTTGCCGTCCAGCCAGAGGTCTCCGCGAAGGTCTTGGTGAACTGGAGGTTGCCCGCACCAGGAACGGACTTTGTGTCAAG
>JAFRNO010000365.1 GCA_017430155.1 Kiritimatiellia bacterium
ACCGCGCCGGGGAAGGGCCTTTTCCTCTGGCGGGTGTTCTACTGAAATCTCTCCCTTTCGTCACGGCCTTGTGGTATACTTGAACGCAAACGAGGAAATGGCCACATGCCGCAGATACGCTTTGAAAACGTCGTGAAGCGCTTCGAGGGACGCGAGGTCCTTTCGGGCGTGAGCTTTACCGTCGAGAAGGGCGAGATCCTCGCGGTCGTGGGGCCGTCCGGCACGGGCAAGTCCGTCACGCTCAAGCACCTCGTGCGCCTCCTCACGCCCACAAGCGGGAGCGTGTGGCTCGACGACGTCGAGATTTCGTCCGCCACGGGCTGGGAGCTCGAGTCGATCCGCAGCCGGTTCGGATACCTCTTCCAGGGCGGCGCGCTACTCGGCTGGCTCACCGTGGCGGAGAACGTGGCGTTGCCGCTGCGGGAGCACGCCAGCCGTCTCACGGAGGCCGAGATCGACGCGCGCGTGGACGAGGCGCTCGCAGCCGTGGAGCTGACGGACGCGGCGGACCGCTACCCCGCCGAGATCTCGGGCGGCATGCAGAAGCGCGCGGGCCTCGCGCGCGCGATCGTGCGCCGCAACGACATCATCCTCTACGACGAGCCCACCTCCGGACTCGACCCCGTGACGTCCGTCACCATCAACCGTCTCATCCGCCGCCTCAACAGGGAGCGCGGCATCACGTCGATCGTGGTCACGCACGACCTGCAGGGCGCGCTCCTCTTCGCGGACCGCGTGCTTATGCTCAAGGGCGGGCACGTGGTGGAGGTCTCCGAGCCCGCCGCGTTCGTGCGGTCGGAAAACCCCGAGGTGCGCGAGTTCCTCGACGCGCAGCTCATCACCCCCGATTTCTTTGAATCACATCAGCAGATGGAATAGAGTTGCAAAACCCCTTAAGGAGGCAAAGAGATGATCGTTAACCACTGGAATGTGCGCGGACGGTTGGCGGCGATGGTCGCCGTCGGAACGGCGGCGGCGTTCGGTTCGGTGTTCGACGACGCGCGGCTGTGGTGGAAGTTCGACAACGGCGGCGCGGACGGCGCGGTCGTGCAGAAGAGCGAGATCCACGACGCGCGGGACCCGTCCGCCGCCGTGCCGACCGCCGTGTACGGCGCGCAGGGCGGTCCGCTCTGGTCGCGGATGGACGTGCGCCTCCCCACCCAGCGCAAGACCGTCAACTGCACCGCGCTCTACGCGCCGTGCGAGACGCGCTACACGACCACGAACCAGTGTTTCCAGGCGAGTCTGGAGTTCGGCAACATCCAGGTGGACAGCAAGGACATCACGGTCGTCGCCCGCGTCATGCACGACGGGAACGCCGTGTCGTCGGCGGACTGCGTCCTTTTCAACAACGGCTACAACTGGTCCGAATCCATCAGCCAGGCGTTCGGTTTCATCAAGGCTTCCAGCACGCGCGGGCCGGCTACGCTCTTTTACCCGTATGCGTTCCTTGCACGAACCTATCCTGGCGGCAGCAGCGGCGACAAACGATTGGCGATGTCCGTGGGGCAGTGGTACGACGTGGCCTACAGTCTGCGGCTGGGCGAGGACGGGACGAACTACATGACGTTCGTCGTCTCCGGCGACAAGGGACTGAACCAGCAGACGGTCGCGGTTGCGAGCAACTACGCGAGCGGTCCCGCGAAGACGACGACGCGCCTCCCGGGCATGGCGAGGCATACGGGGTGGACGAACTACAGTCCGTCCCTTTCGCAGAACACCGGCGACGCGTATAAGCACTTCAGCGGATGGGTGCACCAGCTGGCGGTGTGGGACCGGGCGCTCACGGTGGACGAGATCAAGGAGGCGTTCGGCACGGCGGAGCCGTCCGCCGCCGACCCCTACGCCGACGCCGTCCACTGGTGGCGGTTCGACCGCGACATCAACGGCGACGGCGTCGTGCAGACGAACGAGGTGCGCGACGTGCGCTTCTGGGGCGGCACGAACGCGAACGCCTACGGCCGCGCGCATCTCGTGCCCACGACGAAGAACGGGCCGTTCGGCGGGCCGCTGTGGCAGGACGCGGACGTCTACCTGCCGGGGCGCGGCGTGACGGTGCGGAGTCCCTGCATGGACTTCCCCATCGTGACGAACGTCACGGTCAACGCGTCCGGCGAGACGATCTATTCCGCGTTTCACACCACGCTCGACGTGCCGCGCGCCTCGATCGCCGGCTCCTCCACGGTGATCGCCCGCATCCGTCCGCAGGTGCACTACGGCGCGTTGGCGGGCGCGCTTGGCTACTTCTACAACAACGGGCTCGACTGGGGCAACTGGTCGGGATACCAAGTGGGAGTCGCCAGAACTGGCAGCGGAGCCTCCGCTACCTCCGGCACCAACCTCACTCTGGGCATCTGCATCGCGCACTCGACGTACACTTTCGGCAACCTGACGCTGACGACGAACGAGTGGTACGACGTCGCGTTCATCGTGAATGACGCCGGCAAGGACGCCGAGGGGCACGACCTGACGGACTCCGTGACCGCCGTCTTCTGCAGCAAGGCGCACGGCTTCAAGTATCAGACCCTGAACATCTCCACCAACGCCTATTCCTCCTACAAAGTCTTCGGCCAGATCCGGTTCGGCAGCGAGGGGGCGTACACGGCGCTGTCGGACTACTACAACGCGACGAAGGCGTCGAATATCAACAACGGCAACGCCACGAAGAGCTTCAACGGGCAGATCCACCAGGTGGCCGTGTGGGACCGGGCGCTCACGGTGGACGAGGTCGCGGCGGCGTTCGGCCACCCGAACAACACGGTGATGGGCGTGGGCATCGCGGACGGCACGGTCGGCGAGTTCGCGGCGGCGGGCGAGGGCAGCCGGGACTGGACGCTGAACGAGGCGTGGCACGACCTTGCGGCGTCGGTGGACGCCGCGCACCCGGAACTGACGATCCGCTTCACGCCCGCCGCCAACAACACGGCGCTCGTCCACGGCCTCCACCTGCGCACGGCGGCGGTCGGGACGGGAAGCCAGAAGGCGCGTCTGACGCTGAAGCTGAACGGGAGGAGCCTCGCCCCCGCGACGGAGGTGGGGGCGTACGAGGACCTGTGCTGCATCGTGCCGAAGAACGCGCTGACGACCGGCGAGAACGTACTGAAGATCGTGTATGGCGGCGGCGCGGCGGCCTCCGTCGCGATCGACAAGGTGGAGATCGGCGGTTCCTGGCAGCTGGGTGCGGACAATGGCAACAACTACGAATTCTCGCAGGAGGGGTCTGGACGCGGCGAACACTTCTATGTGGGCAACCGGAATATGGCGAACAAGATCCGCGCGGTGACGTCCAGCTACAAAAACGCCTACATCCATTTCTTCATGCCGCCGGAGTTGTCGGAACGCGCCTTCAGGTTTACCACCCGGATGAGCGACATCTCGGGCTCTGCCACCGCCGACAACTCGTTCCGCATCCTCTTGAACGGCGTCGAGAAGTTCTCGGCGGCGCACGGCACTTTCAAGAAGGGCGATATTGTCGCGTTCGACGTGGCGGCCGGGGAACTGCTGGGCGGCTGGAACAACTTAAACTTCCAGTTCATATCCGGTTCGGGCTACGTGACGTTCGACTACTACCAGCTCGCGATCTCCGACTACAACCCCGCCACGTTCTTCATTGTCCGCTAAACAGGAGCACGTATGACCATTCAACAGAAAAACAAGATGGCCGCCCTCTTCGCAGGGATGGCTCTAACCGCCGTCGCGGCGCCGACGGGAATCGCCGTGAGCCAGGCGCCGATCCCGCCCGTCGAGCCCAACGTGATGCGCACGGAGGCGAACGCGCCCGTGGTGAAGGAGGTGCGCCTCGAGACGCAGTTCGTCGTGTGCGGCGGCGGCCTCTCCGGCATCTGCGCGGCGCTCTCCGCCGCACGCCACGGCGTGAAGGTGGTGCTCGTGCAGGACCGCCCCATGCTCGGCGGCAACGCGTCCTCGGAGATGCGCATGGGCATCATGGGCGCGGCCGGCGACCAGAACAAGGAGGCGGGCATCCTCGAGGAGCTGCAGCTCAAGAACTTCTACTACAACCCGCTCCGGCGCTACACGCTGTGGGACGACGTGATGTACTCGACGGTCATCGAGGAGCCGAACGTCACGTTGCTCTTGAACACGTCCGTGGACGGCGTGGAGATGGCGGGCGGGCGCATCGCCGCCGTGAAGGCGTGGAACGGCAACGCCTACACGCGCTACGTGATCAAGGGCGATCTCTTCGCCGACTGCACGGGCGACGGCATCCTGCGCCTCTCGGGCGCGAAGTTCCGCCACGGACGCGAGCTGCCGTCCGAGTTCGGCGAGGACTTCCAGCAGGGCGGCGGCGACGGGCGCACGATGGGCAACTCGATCCTGCTCCAGCTCCGCAAGACCGAGGAGGACCATCCGTTCCACGCGCCGTCGTGGGCGTACAAGTTCACGGACGCCGACTTCGTGAACGACGCGCAGCCGAAGGAGAAGGGCAAGAGCTACTCCTACAAGCGCCTCTACCCGGACAACAACAACTTCTGGTGGATCGAGTTCGGCGGCAACTTCGACACGATCGGCGACGCGAACGCGATCCAGCTCGAGCTGAAGAAGATCGCCTACGGCGTGTGGGACTACATGAAGAACCACCCCGACGGGCGCTGCAAGGGCTACGACCTCGACTGGATCGGCGCCCTCCCCGGCAAGCGCGAGAGCGTCCGCTTCGTGGGCCCGCGCATCCTCAACCAGCACGACGTGATGAGCGGCGGACATTTCGAGGACGTCGTGGCCTACGGCGGCTGGACGCTCGACGACCACCATCCCGACGCCTTCTGGAAGCACGGCCACCTGAGCGAGCACCACCGCTGCCCCTCGCCGTTCGGCATCCCGTTCGACTGCCTCTACTCCGTCAACGTGCCGAACCTGATGTTCGCGGGCCGCGACATCTCCGTCACGCACATGGCGCTTTCCGCGACGCGCGTGATGGCCACCTGCGCCACGATCGGCCAGGCCGTGGGCACCGCGGCGGCCGTCTCGTTCCGCCATGGCGGCGTCTCGCCCGCCGAGGTGCGCGCGAAGCACATCGCCGAGCTGCAGGCGACGCTCGAGGACGACGACTGCATGCTGCCGTTCCGCTGGCGCACGGTGAGCGCCCTCACGCGCGCGGCGCGCACCGCTCCCGAAAACGAGCCGCTCCGCAGCGGCGTCGACCGCTGGACGTCCGCGAAGAAGGAGAACGGCGTGTGGACGGATCCCGGCGCGGAGACGATGGTCTACGAATGGGATTCCCCGCAGAAGCTCTCCGGCGCGCGGCTCGTGTTCGACTCCGTGATGAAGGGCACCACGAAGCGCATGATGAAGCTCGAGGCGGAGCATACGCGCGTGAAGATGCCCGCGCCGCTCGCGAAGCGATTCCGCATCGACGCGCGCGTGGGCGGCGCGTGGAAGACGGTGTTTTCGGACGACCTCAACATCCTGCGTCTGCGCAAGGTGTCGTTCGCGCCCGTGGAGGCGGATGCCTTGCGCCTCGTCGTGACCGAGACGTGGGGCCAGTCCTACGACAAGCCGAAACCCCGCGC
>JAFRNO010000366.1 GCA_017430155.1 Kiritimatiellia bacterium
ATCGCGAAGAAGTACGGCAAGCTCTCCGAGCGCTGGCTCATGGGCTACTACAAGCAGCCGAAGGACTTCGCGCAGATCGACCGCTGGGTGGACATCGCCGTGGAGGAGGGCGTGGACCGCCTCTCGGCCTGGACCTACCGCGGCGGCTACGGCACGGTCGTGGGTGCGCCCGACGCGCTGGCTCTCTGGGATCGAATCGGCGCAAACTACCGGCGCGTCCTGGATGCGTAGGACGGAATTCGCCTGCCGCGAGCCGTAGCGGGAGGGCGAGCGTCCCCGCGAGCCGCAGCGGGAGGGCGAGCGTCCCCGCGAGCCGCAGCGGGAGGGCGAGCGTCCCCGCGAGCCGTAGTGGGAGGGTGAGCGTCCCCGCGAGCCGTCTGCAGACGATAGATCATGTAGCGAAATGACAAGAATTAAGATTTCGCTACATTGACATTGCATGTCTGCAATAAAATGTGGTATAATGCGCCCGATTCGGAGAATCAAGATGCGCTTCATCGGCAGAAAAGAACATTTGGAGGATTTGGAATCTCTTTGGCGGAAGAGAACTTCGTCCATTGTCGCTTGCCGGGGACGGCGGCGAATCGGCAAGTCCACGCTCTTCAGGGAGTTCGCCAGGCGTACGGGCGATGCGTATGTTGAGATTGAGGGGTTGCCTCCCGACAAGAACATGACAAACCAGATGCAGCTTGACAACTTCATATCTGCGCTGGCGAGCCAGACCGGCTGCAGCATGGATCCTGTCCCAGATTGGCTGCATGCCTTTCAACGTCTTGAGCAGCAGGTTGACGACGCGAAGCGCACGGTTGTGTTGTTGGACGAGATTTCATGGATGGGTGGATACGATCCGATGTTTCCAGGCGTGTTGCGTACGGCATGGGAGACGTTCCTCCATCGGCATGACCGGCTTGTCCTCGTTGTCTGCGGGTCGGTCTCCGCGTGGATCAAGGAGAACATCCTCGGCAATACGGGTTTTACCGGACGTTTCTCGCGCGATTACGTGCTGCCGGAACTGTCGCTGGCGGAGTGCGCCGAATTCTGGGGCGACGCAAAGGATCGTGTGTCCTCGCGCGAGATTCTGGACGTGCTGTCGGTGACGGGTGGGGTGCCGCGCTATCTTGAAGAGATAGACCCTGGGCTGGATGCCGACGAGAACGTGAGGCGCATGTGTTTCATGTCCGCCGGCGAACTCTACAAGGATTTCGATGCGATATTCGATCCGATGTTCGGCACAGACATTGAGCTGAAGAAGAAGATTCTCTGTGAGTTGGTGGGCGGACCTCTTTCGGCCGCGGAGCTTGAGCGGATTTTCGACCTGGAGCGCAACGGGCGGGTGTCCAAGTCCCTCAAGGCGCTGAAGGAGGGCGGGTTTGTGGCGGACGATCCGCGCTTGAATCCCGAGACCGGCGAGCAGGCCAGGACTGCGAGATTCCGTTTGCGGGACAACTATACGCGCTTTTACCTGAAGTATGTGGCACCCCGCAAGATGCAGATCGAGATGGGCTCTTACAGCTTCATCTCGCTTTCCGCCCTGCCGGACTGGAGCGCCGTCATGGGGCTGCAGTTCGAGAATCTGGTCATCAACAACGCCATGTCGCTGTTGCCGTTCCTCCATGTCGGAAACGCGATCGTGGAGTCCGCCGCGCCCTACCGCAACATGCGCAGGGGGGCGGACGCCGGGAACGGCTGCCAGATCGACCTTTTGATACAGACGCCGCGCACGGCATACGTGGTGGAAGTCAAGCGCCGCCGCGAGATCGGCATGGAAGTCATTGACGAGGTCGAGCGGAAAATCAAGCGGTTGCCGCTGCGCAAGGGGATGACGCCTCGTCCGGTCTTGGTCTATGACGGCGAACTGCATCCTGCGGTGGAGGCCACGGGGTTCTTTGACGCGGTTGTTCCGGTGTGGAAGCTGCTCGGCAAATGAAAGGAACGAGTGTGGCGCGCGAATTCCATGTAGAATTTCAAATCAAATAGAGAACAGGACATGCTAAACGACTTCGGATACATCGACAGGGTGACCGCCAACACCAAGAGAGCCCTGTTGACGACGGTGGCGCTGGGACTGGTGCTTTGCGCATCTGCGGAGGTGTCCTGCTGCAAAGTCGTCGCCTCGCATGGACTGGTCGTGCCTCTGCCGGAGGACGCGAAGCTTGACACGGAATACTTCCAAAAGGTCGCGATGCCGTTCTATACTGAACGAGTCGTCGACGCGTACCGTCCGGCAACCGGCGTGAAGCCGGACGTCGCCGAGCGGGTACGGTTCGTCCGTCGGGCGCTGGCGCGTGCGCTGGCGACCGGGCGCGACGAGTTCCCGACCCATGAGGAGTTCGAGGCGGCGCACAGCCTGTGGCGCGAAAAGTGCCGCGATGCGGCCGTGGCAATCCTGCACTGCGACGGTCTGTCGGGCGATGACCGTTACTGGCAGAGCGAGAAGATTTTCAAAGAGGCGATCTCCGCGTTCGACTTCGTCGCCGATCCGTTCATGGGTTTTCTGCTCCGCCACAAGGCGATGGAGGCGGGACATTACCGCATCCGCCGTAACGAGAAGGTGAACCGCGAGCCGATCCGCAAGGCCGAATCCGCCTGCAGCAACGCATTTGTCCAAGTGGCTGAGGTGTTTCGGCGGGCGGACAGGCGAATCGCCGAGCGGCTGGACGAACTGATGGCGCTTCCGGATGGTGCGGCGGAACTCCTCGGGGACGAATATCTCGTTCGCTGCCATCGCGCGAAGGTCTGCATGGATGCGGCCTTCGAGAAACGTGGATCGTCATGGGCCAAAGATGTGTCCGCCGAGGGATGGAAAGGGTGGAACGACTACAATTCGGAGGCGAACTCAAATCTCGTGGCCGCCGTCGCCTTGCGTCCTGAGGACCCTCGCGCGCAGATGATGCTCGCATCGCTCTGCGCACGGTCTTGCGGGTCAGGCGATCCGATCGCGCTCATGAACATTGCAGTTTCGAATTCGCTTGACCGCGCCGCGGAGACGATTGAGCGCGTGTTCCACTTCAGGACTTCGCGCTGGGGCGGATCCACGGCGTTCCTTCTAGATGCCATCCGCGCCGCGACGACGAATGTCTGCACGCGCTCGACGTTCGCGTATCGTGCGGCCGCCGCAGCGCTCCGCAAGGTGTTCGACGCGGAAACCGATGACGTCGCGAACACGAATCTGGCGAACACGGTCCTCACGCCCGAGCTTTCGGATAGGCTTTACAGGATGTTCGATGCATACATTGCCGCGCCCGAGGGACCGTACATGCCAAGTCGTGATACGTTTGTCGGGATGGCTGTCTCGCTGGCGTTGGAGAAGCGCGACTGGCGGACGGTGCGCAAGTACGCCGCGATGTACAGGAAGCCCCCGCGCAGCGGGGACGCATGGTGGATCCGCCTGACCGGCCACTCGAGCGACCGCCAGTATCTCTACAACATGTTCAACGTGATAGGGGGAGACGCCAAGCGCCGCGAGCTGTTCATCGACGCGGAGATCGCCATGTCGGAGGGCCGTCCTGCCGACGCCGATCGCCTGTATGGCGAACTGCGGGGGATGCAGGGCCTTTCGCGCGCCGAAAAGATGACGCTCAGCAGACAGGGCTTCAAGGTGCGCAAGGTCGTGCAGGAGGCGGCGGGAGGATGGGTCGACGTCATGCCGACCGCAACCGCAAACGAGGCCGAGAACTGGTGGGGTGTCATCGGGACAAAACCCGACGGGCACGCGCGCGAGAGGCGGAACGGCAAGTCCTATTACAGAATCGAGCTTCCATTGCCGGGCAAGGGCGCGGAATACGAGGCGACGGTGTATTTCGAGACGAATGACGTCAAGCAGACGAAGTGGTTCATCGGCTGGGGGCTGGCGCGCCCCTATACCGGATACTGCGCCAAGAGGTCGTCATGGGCGTATCCGTACATCGGCTTCTGGCGAGACGAGACGGGAGACCATGTCACGGTGGAATGCCCCACTCGCGAGAACGTCAGCTCCAAGGAGGCGGCTGCAAAGTCGAAATTCGGGCAAGAGCAGGGCATGTACCCGAAATGGGAGGTGTATCAAGGCGAGCTTGAAAGGCGCGAAGACCATCGCTTCAACATGCGCTGGGACGAGCAGAGGCTGGTCGTGAAGGTTGACGGCAGGGAGGTGTGGTCTGTGCCGACGCAAACGATCATGAAGGTCCGGGAGTTCCGCGACAACGTCCAGCCAGACTACAGCGTCTTGCCCGTCTGGAAGGTGTTCAAGAATACCACATTCAGCGGCTACCGGTACCGGCGCGTGGAGGCGGAGTGAGCTGGCAGGCGGAACGGCAGGTGTTTCGCCGCATGGATGTGGCGCATTTTTAAACCTAAACGGAGAACAGGACATGCTGAACGACTACGGATACATCGACAAGGCGATCGCGAACATCAAAGAGGTCGCCGAGAAGCAGGAGGCCAACATCAAGGCCGCCGCGAAGCTGATGGCGGACGCCATCGCCGACGACAAGCTCATCAACGTCTACGCGGGCGGCGGGCACACCACGCTCGCGATGGGCGAGATGTTCTTCCGCGCCGGCGGGCTCGCCAACATCAACCCGCTCATGGAGACCGCGCTCTCCGTCTTCAACCAGGCGCTCAAGTACCTGGAGCTGGAGCGCACCGTCAACTTCGGCGCGTCCATCGTCAAGTACTACGGCATCAAGGAAGGGGACGTGGTGCTCTTCTTCCACAACATCGGCATCAACCCCGCCACGATCGACGCGGCGGAGGAGTGCAAGAAGCGCGGCGCGAAGATCATCGCCGTCGCGAGCTCCTACTGGCAGAACGAGATGCCGAAGGACCACTTCATCCGCCACCCGAACGGCAAGAACCTCTTCGACTACGCGGACGTGTGCATCGACGACTACAATCCCGTGGGCGACGCCGTGGTGAACGTGCCCGGCATGACCACGCCGATCGGCCCCGTCTCGAACGTGGTGGACTTCACGATCGCGCATCTCCTCGAGATCGAGACGTGCCGCCAGTGCGTGGAGCGCGGCATCGTGCCACCCGTGTGGAACTCGGCGAACGCCCCCGGCGGCGACGAGAAGAACGCCGTCTACCTCGCCAAGTACAAACCCCTCGTCAAATGCCTCTAGGAGAAATCAAATGAAAACCATATTGTCCATTTCCATGGCCATTGCCCTTGCGGCCTCTGCGTTTGCCGCCGGCGGGCCGAACCAGAAGTTCACGTGCGACATGAAAACGTACGTGCCGTTCGACGCCACGACAACAGTGACGGTCGAATGCCCCGATCCCGCCGCCGCGAAGTGGCTGGGATCGCATCTCGCCGAATGGTTCGGCGCGTACGCGCCGACGGTGAAGGCGGCCGCCGCGACAAGCGCGGCGCTCCCGGAAGGCGATGAGGCATACGCGGCCACCACGGACGCGGACGGCGTGAAGATCTCCGCGAACACGCTCGCGGGCGTCCGGTGGGCGTCATACACGCTGCGACAGCTCGTCATCGCGAAGCGCGGCACCTTCAAGACCGAGGGGTACATCGTGCCGAAGCTCTCCATCACGGACCGTCCGCACCTCGGGTTCCGCGCGGTGCACCTGTGCTGGTTCCCGGAGGTGCGTCCGGCGCAGATCGAGCGCGCGATCCGCCTCGCGGCGCTCCTCAAGTTCAACTACGCGATCATCGAGCCGTGGGGCATGTACGGGAGCGAGAAGCACCCGTGGTGGCACTGGCCGAACCCGACGATGACGAAGGCCGAGGTGAGCCGTCTCGTCGCGATCGGAAAGGACCTCGGCATCACGCTCATCCCGCAGCTCAACGCGTACGGGCACGCCACCTCCGCGCGCGGCTGCACGCAGAAGCACGCGATGCTCGACCTCCAGCCCGAGTACGAGCCGCTCTTCGAGCCGGGCGGCTGGAACTGGTGCATCTCCAACCCCGAGACGCAGCGCGTGCTGCGCGAGCTGATCGCCGAGATGCACGAGAACTTCGGCAACCCGCCGTTCTTCCACCTCGGCTGCGACGAGGCCGACCCGCAGACGTGCCCCGAGTGCGTCAAGACGCCGAACGACGTGCTCGTGTGCCGCCACATCACCGGCCTCGCCGAGTTCGTGAAGTCGCGCGGCGCGCGGGCGATGATCTGGCACGACATGCTCCTCGAACGCGGCGATCCGCGCTGGAAGGGTTTCGTGCACCACGGCACGAAGCTGACGGCGACGCTCGCAGACACACTCCCGAAGGACGTGATCATCTGCGACTGGCAGTACTCCTACGGCGACATGAAGGAGACGCGCAAGGACTGGCCCACGATGGGATACTTCAAGGAGAAGGGATTCCCCGTGGCGGGCTGTCCGTGGATGAACGCCAACGCCATGAAGCCGATGGCCGACTACATCGCCAAGATCGGCGGCTTCGGGTTCATCGAGACCACCTGGCACCACCTGCGCGGCGCGGACTGGCAGAAGATGTACATGAGCGCCGCCTACGCGGCGTGGGGGTCGCCCGTGTCGCACGGCGTCTCGTTCCAGCGCTCGCTGCGCATGGTCGGCCACGACATGAAGATCGCCGACTACCTCGACACTGGCCACCTCAACTACCAGGTGCCGCCGGGGTGGTGGGTGGATAACAACTAATAGGTGATAGTGAAGATTGAATAGTGAATAGCTTGTGAATCGTTTCCGGAAATGAAACCTCGGCACGTCTCACGTCTCTCGTCTCTCGTCCGTCTCACGTCACTCTCCCTCGCCGTTGCGGCGCTTGCACGGGGGAGTCGGGCGGGGACGCTCGACCTCGCCGTGCGCGGGCGCGCGCCGGAGTACGCGATCGTGCGCGCCGCGGACGCGTCGCCGTCCGTGGTGTACGCCGCGGAGGAGCTGC
>JAFRNO010000047.1 GCA_017430155.1 Kiritimatiellia bacterium
CGCGCTTCGTCGACGAGGTGCTGGCGATGAATCCGCGCCCCGCGCGCGTGGTGAGCCTTGGCGACCTCGCCTACCTGCACGGCCTGCCGGAGGACTACGCGAAGTCGAAGCCGATCCTCAAGAAGCTTGAGGATGCGGGCATCGAGCTCGCCTTCGCCATGGGCAACCACGACCGTCGCAGCGCGTTCAAGGAAGCCTGGCCGGAGTATGTCGCGAAATCCCCCGTGCCGGGCCGGATCGTGAACATCATTTCGCTCGGCACGGCCGACCTCGTGGTGCTCGACGGCCTGCAGGGCTCGGACGAACGGGCGCGTACGGACATGGGACCCGGGCATGCGAAGCTCTTCCCGGACGTCTTCGCCTGGTGCAAGAAGGAACTGCCGAAGCGGGAGCGTCCATTCTTCGTGTGCGCCCATTGGCCGGTGCAGGAGTTCACCTACCCCGTGAAGGGCAAGGCGAAGACCTCCGATCTTGCCCAGTGGCTCGGCAGCAACGCGCCGCAGTGCAAGGGTTACATCTACGGGCATCTCCACCGGTGGCGTCCGGAATGGATTCACATGGGATGGAAAAGTTCCCAGACCCTGCGTACGCTCTGTCTGCCCTCAAATGGCCTGTGGGGCGATATCGGCTACGCCACGTTCCGTACGAGCGCGGACCGGGCGGTCTGCTCGCTTGAGCTCCGCGATTTCTACTTCCCGCGCGAACCCGAGACGTCGGCGCGTCCGGCTGCCTGGAAGGTGAAGGTGGAGGAGACTCGCGGCCAGCGCGTCACCTTCCTCTACGATCGCGGCGAGCCGGTTGGCTGACGTCGAAATTTTCGTTTATCTTTTTTCCTCTTGCGGTAACGGGGCGTTTTTGATAAACTACTCGTCACACACGAAGAAAAAAGGTAAACGAAAATGGTCAAACTCAGAATGCGTCGCACCGGGTGCAAGAACCATGCGACCTATCGTATTGTGGCGGCGGACGAGCGTTCGCCCCGCGATGGTAAGTTCCTTGAGATCCTCGGCTGGTACGACACCGCGATCAAGGATGAAAACTTCAAAATCGACCTCGCGCGCGTCGACGATTGGCTGAAACGGGGCGCCAAGCCCTCCACCACCGTCGCGTCCCTGATCCGTCGGGCCCGCAAGGCGGCGCCGAAGGCCTAAGTTCGGAAAGGGCAGGTGACATCATGGCTATCAAGATTCTTGAAAAGATCAACGCGGAGCAGACGGCCAAGCTGGCCGACAAGAAGTTCCCCGAGTTCCACGCCGGCGACGTCGTGCGCGTGTCGGTTCGCATCAAGGAAGGCGAGAAGACGCGCGTGCAGGACTTCGAGGGCAAGGTGCTCGCGATTGACAACGGCACGAAGAACGCCTCCGGCAACTTCACCGTGTCGCGCGACAGCTACGGCGTGCGCGTGGAGAAGCTCTTCCCGTTCAACAGCCCGGCGGTCGAGAAGATCGTCGTGGTGAAGAAGAACGCCTCCTGGCGCAGCAAGCTCTACACGGAGCGCACGTTCTGCAGCCACAAGGCGGTCCGCAAGCTCGTGAAGAAATAATGCGGATCGACATCATCACCGTCTTCCCCGAAATGTTCCGGGGATTCCTCGGTGAGAGCATCCTTTCCCGTGCCGTGCGCGCGGGAAAGGTTTTTATTCGGACTGTCGACTTGCGTGACTTCGCTCGCGACCAGCGGCGCACGGTGGATGACAAGCCCTATTCCGGCGGACCCGGCATGCTCATGCGGCCAGACGTCTGGACAGAGGCCATCGAGGCCGTCCGCACGCCGGAGGCGCGTATCGTCCTCACCACGCCGGCCGGGGCTCCCTACACGCAGCGCACGGCCGAGGACTTCGCCCGCGCCGAGCACCTCGTGTTCCTCTGCGGTCATTACGAGGGAATTGACGCGCGCGTGCGGCGCCTCGTTACGGACGAGGTGTCGATGGGCGATTTCGTCCTGACGGGCGGCGAGATCCCCGCGGCCGCGATGGTCGACTCCGTCGTGCGCCTTCTTCCCGGCGTGCTGGGCGGCGGGGCGGCCGCCACCGCGCGCGAGTCGTTCGGCGAGGACGGGCTTCTCGAATCGCCCCAGTACACGCGCCCGCCCGTCTACCGCGGCCTTGCCGTGCCGGACGTGCTGGTGGGCGGCGACCACGGAAAGGTCGATGCGTGGCGGAAGCGGCAGGCCATCGACCTGACATCGCGGCAGCGCCCCGACCTGATCGAGCGCGGCGGCACCTTGATTGCGGAATGAGCATGTGGAAGTTCAGATCCCTGTTGGCGGGATTCCTGGCCGTCTTTTCAGTGGCTTATGGCGCAACGCCGTCGCGTTCGCGCATCGCGGTGGTGAAGGCCTTCTACGCGGTGCCGGCGTCCGAACGCGCCTACGCGGCGTCGCTTGCGGACGGCACGCAGCGAATTCTCGCGCAGAACGGGGTGAAGGCCGACCTCGTGGCGGACGGCGCGCTTGACGCCGCGCTCGCGGGGCGCGACCTCGCCTTTCTCGTCACCTGCACGAAACCCTCGTCCGCGCAGGTCGCCGCGCTCGCGCGCTTTCGCGGACGCGGCGGGGTCATCCGCCCGCTGTATTCCGCTGCGCCGCAGGTTGTTTCCATCGCCGGCGCAAAGTCCGCCTTGAAGGTGCGCGACGGCGAACGCGTGAAGGAGCGCTATCTGTTAAACCAGGTGGGGGCGGCCGTGCCAGGCGCGTGGAACCGTCCGGCGTGGGAGCGAAAGCAAAGAGTCATGCTCGCGGCGGCATCCACGCTCGGGCGGGCGCAGCGTCCGCGCGCGGGCGAGATCCACGCCGTGTGGGAACATTCGGGACTGGGGCTTTATCCTGGTGACTGGCCGCGCACGTTCCGCGTCCTGCGCGCGAACGGAGTCACGGATCTCTTCGTCAACGTCGCCGGCGCGGGATTCGCACACTACGCCTCCAGCGTGTTGCCGCGCTCGAAGGAGTATGCGCGCTACGGCGACCAGCTGAACGCCTGCCTGAAGGCGGCGCGCGGCACGGGCGTGCGCGTGCACGCGTGGGTCATCTGCTTCAACGCGACGCGCGCGGACTCCGCCTATCTGCTTGCATTCCAGAAAAAGGGCTGGCGGCTCAAGAACTCCAAGGGCGCGCTCACGGAATACCTGAATCCCTCGAACGCCGATCTCCGCTGGCGGATGATCAAGTCCATCGACGAGCTCGCGCGCGCCTATCCCGTGGCGGGCGTCCACCTCGACTTCGTGCGCTGGTACGAAGGGGCGCCGAAGCCGCCGGGGGCCGCGCGCCACGTGACCACGTTCGTGGAATCGGTGCGCAAGCGCCTCCGCGCGGCGCGTCCGGGGGCGTTGCTCACGGCGGCCGTGCTGGCGGACCATCCGTCGTGTGTCGCGTCCGTGGGTCAGGACTGGCCCGCGTGGATCGACGCGGATTTGGTGGACTACGCGGTGCCGATGAACTACGTGGAGAAGCGCGCGCGCTACGCGGCGCTTGTCGCCAAGCAGGGGAGCGTGAAAACCCGCGCGAAACGCATCATCGGCGGCATCGGCGTGACGGCGAACGAATCGAAGCTCTCGGCGGCGCAGGTGGTTGATCAGATCAACCTCGCGCGCCAGGCGGGTTTCGCGGGCGTGGCGCTCTTCGACCTCGACGACACGCTGGTGGAATCGATTTTCCCCGTCCTCCGCCTCGGTCTCTTCCGCTCACCCTGACCAGCGGGGGTGGCCGCGCTTGTCGTGCTTTGCGGGAGCGGCCGCGCGTGTCGCGGCCGCATTGAAAGAAAGAAGGAGGGTTCATGAAAGTAAAAATGGCAGATGGCGTGCAGGACATGCGCGCCGTGTGGTTCGAGAACGGGAGCCTGAAGCTGATCGACCAGCGGAAATTGCCGTTGGCGCTGGAGATCGTCGAAACGGCGGACTGGCGGCGCGCCACGGAGATGATCCGCGACATGACCGTGCGCGGCGCGCCGGCCATCGGCATCACGGCCGCCTACGCGATGGCCCTGGCCCTGCGTGCGGGCGAGGATCCTCAAAAGGCCGCCCTGCACATAAAGGCCGCACGTCCCACGGCCTACGACCTTTTCTACGCCGTCGACCGGATTGCCGACGCATGCGCGTCCGGCGAGGATGTTCTCTGCGCGGCCGACGGCTATGCGGAGGAGATCGTCGAGAAGTGCCGTGCCATCGGCCGTTACGGTGCGCCGCTCATCGCCGACGGCATGAAGGTCATGACGCACTGCAACGCGGGCGCGCTCGCGACGGGCGACTGGGGCACGGCCCTTGCGCCGATGCGCGTGGCACATGCTGAGGGACGTCGGTTCTTCGTCTACGTTTCCGAGACGCGTCCGCGTCTGCAGGGCATGCAGCTGACGGCCTGGGAGCTTTTGCAGGAAGGCATCGACCATGCCATCATCCCCGATTCCGCCTCGGCGCGCTACTTGAGAGACGGCGTGGGGCTGGTCATCACGGGGGCGGACCGCATCGCCGCCAACGGCGACTTCGCGAACAAGATCGGCACGCTGGACAAGGCCATCCTGGCCCGCCACTTCGGCGTGCCGTTCTACGTGGCGGCTCCCATTTCGACGTTCGACCCCCACGCGGCCGACGGCAAGGCCATTCCCATTGAATGCCGTGCGGAGGAAGAGATGACCTGCCTGGGCGGACAGCGCCTGGCGCCAATCGGATCGCGTGCGCTCAATCCGGCGTTCGACGTGACGCCGGGCACGCTCGTGACGGGGTTCATCACCGAATCCGGCATCATTCCGCCGGACAGTCTCAGTCGCATTATGAAGCGAGTCTGAGAGGTGGAGCCAGGTAACGGATTCGAACCGCCGACCTGCTCATTACGAATGAGCCGCACTACCAGCTGTGCTAACCTGGCTTGGTTGAAAACGAGGGATAGTTTACTAAATCCCCGCGGGGCTTGCAAGGGTGATTTTGAAC
Organism: Kiritimatiellia bacterium; assembly: GCA_017430155.1. Classification (GTDB taxonomy): domain Bacteria; phylum Verrucomicrobiota; class Kiritimatiellia; order RFP12; family UBA1067; genus RUG572. The sequence goes on from JAFRNO010000047.1 coordinate 4,917, forward strand.
TTTTTTCATTTTTCCTGTTCACAATCCGCCGTATTTTCGCTACAATATGCGTTCACTTGTTTCCCGAAATAGGAGTAAAGTTACAATGGCGAACATCAAAGGCGGCCGTGCCGCCCGTAAACGCGACCGTCAGAACGCGAAGGCCCGTGCCCGCAACACGGCGGTCAAGGCGCGTCTGCACACCGAGCACAAGAGGCTCTTCAAGGCGGCGGACGCCGGCAAGAAGGAGGACGCCGAGAAGGAGTTCAAGGCGTTCGTGAGCGGCCTCGACAAGGCCGTCAAGAAGGGCATCATCGCGAAGAACACGGCCGATCGCAAGAAGTCCCGCGCCCAGCTGAAGCTGAACAAGATGAAGGCGGCGGAGGCGGCGAAATGAGCAAGAAGACCCTGCGCGACGTCGACCTGAAGGGCAAGCGCGTCCTGATGCGCGTGGACTTCAACGTGCCGATGGCCAAGGACGGCAGCGGCAAGATCACGGACGACACGCGCGTGGTGGCGGCCCTGCCGTCGATCAAGTACGTGCTCGAGCAGGGCGGCAGCCTCGTGCTGATGAGCCACCTCGGGCGTCCGAAGGGCAAGGGCTACGAGGCCGAGTTCTCGCTCAAGCCCGTGGCCGACCACCTCGCGGAGCTGCTCGGCAAGCCGGTCGCGTTCGCGCCGGACTGCCTGAACGCCGACGCGGAGGTCGCCGCGCTCAAGCCGGGCGACGTGCTGCTCCTCGAGAACACCCGCTTCTACAAGGCCGAGGACGGCAAGGTCAAGAAGGACGACGAGAAGAAGGGCATCCACCTCACGGAGGAGGAGTACCAGGCGAAGAAGGCCGAGCTCAAGGCCGCGCGCGCCGAGATGTCCAAGAAGCTCGCCTCGTACGGCGACGTGTACGCGAACGACGCGTTCGGCACGGCGCACCGCGCGCACGCCTCCACGGCGGTGGTCGCGGACTACCTGCAGCCGGCCGTCTCGGGCTTCCTGCTCGAGAAGGAGATCAAGTTCCTCGGCGACGCGGTGGAGAACCCGGTGCGTCCGTTCGTGGCGATTCTCGGCGGCGCGAAGGTGAGCGACAAGCTGAAGGTCATCAAGAACCTCCTGGAGAAGGTCGACACGCTCGTCGTCGGCGGCGGCATGGCCTACACCTTCCTCAAGGCTCAGGGCCTGAAGGTCGGCAAGTCCCTCTGCGAGGACGAGCAGCTCGGCTACGCGAAGGAGATGCTCGACGCCGCGCAGGCGAAGGGCGTCAAGTTCCTGCTGCCCGTCGACTCGGTGGTGGCGGACAAGTTCCCCGAGACGAAGGACGCCAGCGACATCCAGACGAAGGTCGTCGAGGGCGACATCGAGGACGGCTGGATGGGCCTCGACATCGGTCCCAAGTCGGTCGAGCTCTTCTCCGAGGCGATCAAGGGCGCCAAGACGGTCGTGTGGAACGGCCCGATGGGCTGCTTCGAGTTCGCGCCGCTCGCGAAGGGCACGTTCGGCGTGTGCGACGCGGTGGCCACGGTCAAGGCGAACGGCGGCACGTCGATCATCGGCGGCGGCGACAG
>JAFRNO010000367.1 GCA_017430155.1 Kiritimatiellia bacterium
AACCTCGTCACCGACCTCGCCTACGCAGCGCTGGACCCGAGAGTGAGGCTCGGCTAGCATGAAGGCGCTGTGGAACAGATTGAGCGTGGGCGGGAAGCTCTGCCTCGTCGTGATCGCCGCCTACTTCCTCTGCGCGGCGTGGGGCGGCGCGCGGTCGCTGGGCGCGCGGCTCGCGGACAAGACGCCCGCGTACAACGTCGTGGACGTGAACGCGCGCTACCAGCCGCCGTCCGCGCAGCACTGGATGGGCACGGACAACCTCGGGCGCGACGTCTCGGCGCGTCTCGTGCAGGGTGCGTGGATCTCCTTCCAGGTCGGCATCGGCACGTCCCTCATCGCGATCCCCCTCGGCGTGTTGCTGGGCCTGCTCGGCGGCTACTTCGGCGGGTAGACCGACTCCGTGGTCGTGTGGCTCTGCGCGACGGTGGCGTCGATGCCGGGGCTTCTCTACATCCTCGCGATCTCGCTCATCGCCGGGAAGGGGATCCTCGGCATCCTGCTCGGCATCGGCTTCACCACGTGGGTGGGCGTGTGCCGCACGATCCGCGCGGAGGTGATGAAGCACCGCGACCGCGCCTACGTGCAGGCGGCGCGCGTGCTGGGATACTCGCACCTGCGCATCATGTTCCGTCACATCCTGCCGAACGTCGCCCATCTCATCCTCATCCAGTTCTCGATCCGCTTCCCCGGATCGGTCGGCACCGAGGTGTTCATCAGCTTCCTCGGCATCGGCGTGCAGGGCGAGCCGAGCTGGGGCGTGATGATCAACAACGCGCGCCTGCGCCTCTGGCAGGGCATCTGGTGGGAGATGACGGCCGTCACGTGCGCCATCTTCGTGCTCGTCCTCGTGTTCAACCACCTCGCGGACGAACTGCGCGACATCCTCGACCCCGCGCTTCGCAACGAAAGGAACTGACACGTGTTCGCCGTCGGCATCCCGCTCGTCTCCGCAGTCCTCTCCGTGGCCTACCCCGCCGAGGGACAGTCCCTCCCCGCCGCCGAGCAGACGTATGTGATCGGCGCCGTGGAGGCCTGCTGCACCAACATGCCGCTTACCGTGAACGGCGCCTCCACGGACGTGTGGCGCACGGGGGCGTTCCTCGCGATGGTGCCGGTCACGCCCGGCACGAACACGCTGCACCTCGCCTGCGGCACGAACCGCCTCGAGCGGCGATTCGTCGTGGCGGAGCCGCCGAAGCCGGGCAGCTGGAAGCCGTTCAAGCCCGTTGAGTCGAATGACGATCCGCGTCTCGGCAAGCCCGCGGCCTGGCGCACGCGCGGCACGCTGTTCGCGAACCGGGTGCGCCCGGTTCCCGACGACGGCGACACGCTCCACTACCTGCCGCCGCAGTTCACCGTACGCGGCGCGGAGGTGAAGGGCACGGACTGGATCGCCGTGTGGATCGGCGGGAAGATCGGCTTCATGGCGCCCGCCACGCTCGTGAAGACGCCGCTCGTCCCCGTGCCCTCCGCCGACCAGCCCGCTCCCGATCCGACGGCCTGCTTCCCCTCGGCGCCCCCGCGCGGCGTGCCGCCGTCTGCGGTGCGCATCCTTGTGGATCCTGGGCACGGCGGTGTCGACACGGGCGCGCGTTCGCCGCACGGGTGGTGCGAGAAGGACGTGAACCTCAGCCAGGCGCGCGCGATTCGCGATGCGCTCAAGAAGGCGGGCTTCCTGGTGCTGATGACGCGCGACGACGATTCCTTCCCGCCGCTCTACGCGCGTCCGAAGCTCGCCTACGACGAGCACGTGGACGCCTTCATCAGCGTGCACCACAACGCATGTCGCACGGACCGCAACCCGCGCGAGGTGCGCCACACCACCACCTACGCCTCAAACGCGCGCGGACTTCCCCTCGCGGCGGCCGTCCAGAAGCGGATCGCCGCCGTGCTGCCGGACATCAAGGACGCCGGCGCGCAGACGAAGTCCCTCGCGGTGTGCCGCAACCCAGCCGTGCCGAGCTGCCTTCTGGAAGTCGATTTCATCAACCTCCCCGACGGCGAAGAGGCAAGCTGGGATCCGGGACGCCAGAAAAAAGTCGCCGCCGCCGTCGCCCAGGGCGTCCTCGACTGGATGTCCGCGAAATAAAACCCCCGCCCGTTGCCCCAGGGGTTACTGGAAGAGGGCGCGGACGGCAGCGTCGATGCCGTCGACGTCGACGACCTGCTTCTGGGTGATCGGCGCCTTCTCCATCGCCACGAACGAGGCGGGCGGGTTGGTGAGAATGTCGGTGCCGAACGCGCGGAGGCAGGTCTCCGGGAACTTGTAGGGCGTGGCGGTGGCGGCCACGACGCACGGGAGGCCGTCCTTCGGGTAGCCGAGCTTGCGCGCGACGGCCGTGGCGACCGCGGTGTGCGGATCCACGATGTAGCCGCAGTGGTCGTGCAGGAGGCGCATCTCGGCCTCGGTTTCCTCGGGCGTCGCGAAGGCGCCGACGAAATCCGCCTGCAGTTTCGCGGTGGCGGCGGGGGAGAGCGTGTAGCGTCCCGTGGCGGCGAAGTCGTCCATGAGCTTCTTCACGGCCGCGCCGTCGCCGTCGTTGACGGCCCAGAGGAGACGCTCGACGTTCGAGGACTTGCGGATGTCCATCGACGGCGAGTTCGTGACCGTGAACGTGGGGCCCGGGTCGTAGGTGCCCGTGGCGATGAAGCGCGTCAGGACGTCGTTCACGTTTGAGGCGCACACGAACTTGCGGATCGGCGCGCCGAGCCGTTTCGCGTAGTAGGCGGCGAGGATGTTGCCGAAGTTGCCGGAGGGCACCACCACGTCGAACGTGCCGCCCACCTTGGCGGCCGCGTGCAGGTAGTAGGCGACCTGGGGAACGAGGCGGCCGATGTTGATGGAGTTTGCGGAGGAGAGGGTGATGCCGGCTGCCTCGGCCTCGGCGCGGATCTGCGGGTCGGCGAAGATGCGCTTCACGGCGGCCTGGGCGTCGTCGAAGTTGCCGCGGATGGCGATGCCGTGCACGTTGGGCGCGGACGGCGTGGTCATCTGGAGCTTCTGGATGCGCGAGGTGCCCGT
>JAFRNO010000368.1 GCA_017430155.1 Kiritimatiellia bacterium
GCATGCGCCCCATCGTATCGGTCATGCCGTAGGAAGCCGGGCCGGCAGCCATGTTGTCCGGGTGGAGCGTGCGGCCCGTGCCGCCGCCCGAGGCCACAGAGAAGTACTTTTTGCCCTGCTCCACGCACTCCTTCTTGTAGGTGCCCGCCACCGGGTGCTGGAAGCGCGTGGGGTTGGTGGAGTTGCCGGTGATGGAGACGTCTACCTGCTCATAGTGCATGATGGCCACGCCCTCGCGCACGTCGTCCGCGCCGTAGCAGCGGACATTGGCGCGCTCGCCCTCGGAATAGCGGATCTCGCGGACGATCTTCAGTTCGCCGGTGTAGTAGTCAAACTGGGTCTGGACATAGGTGAAGCCGTTGATGCGGCTAATGATGTACGCGGCGTCCTTGCCGAGGCCGTTCAGGATCACGCGGAGGTTCGTCTTGCGCACCTTGTTCGCGTTGAGGGCGATCTTGATCGCGCCTTCGGCGGCGGCGAACGACTCGTGTCCCGCGAGGAACGCGAAGCACTCCGTCGCGTCGTCAAGCAACATCGCGCCGAGGTTGCCGTGACCGCGGCCGACCTGGCGGTTCTCCGCCACGGAGCCGGGGATGCAGAACGCCTGGAGGCCCACGCCGATTTCGGCGGCGGCGTCCTTCGCCTTCACGCAGCCTTTCTTGATCGCCATCGCGGCGCCCACCGTATAGGCCCACTTGGCGTTCTCGAAGCAGATCGGCTGCGTCTCCTCCACGATCTTGTAGGGGTCGAAGCCGGCCTTGAGGCAGATGTCGCGGCACTCTTCGATGGTCTTGATGCCGTAGGGCTTCAGCGCGGCCAGGATCTTGGCCTCGCGGCGCTCGTAGCCCTCGAACAGCTTCTCGGAGGAAGCCTTCTTCGTCGTTTTCTTCGTTGCCATTTGAAAGTCCTCCTGTTAGTCCTTGCGGGGGTCGATGTACTTGGCTGCGCCCTCGAACTGTCCGTAGTGGCCCTTGGCCTTCTCCCACGCCTCGTTCGGGGTCATGCCTTTCTTGATGAAGTCGGTCATCTTGCCCAGCGAGACGAACTCGTAGCCGATCACCTCGTTGTCCTTGTTGAGGGCCATGCGCGTGCAGTAGCCTTCGGTCATCTCCAGGTAGCGCGGACCCTTCGCCTTGGTGGCGTACATCGTGCCGACCATCGAGCGGAGACCCTTGCCGAGGTCCTCGAGGCCGGCGCCGATCACGAGGCCGCCGTCCGAGAAAGCGCTCTGGGTGCGTCCGTAGACGATCTGGAGGAAGAGCTCGCGCATCGCGGTGTTGATCGCGTCGCACACGAGGTCGGTGTTCAGGGCCTCGAGGATCGTCTTGCCCACGAGGATCTCGCTCGCCATCGCCGCGGAGTGGGTCATGCCCGAGCAGCCGATCGTCTCCACGAGCGCCTCCTCGATCACGCCGTTCTTCACGTTCAGCGAAAGCTTGCAGGCGCCCTGCTGCGGCGCGCACCAGCCCACGCCGTGCGTGTAGCCGCTGATGTCCTTGATTTGCTTAGCCTGGACCCACTTGCCCTCCTCGGGGATGGGCGCGGGACCGTGGTTGCACCCCTTCATCAGGGGGCACTGGTGCTGTACCTCAGTCGAATAGACCATTTTTGACTCCAATTGGTTTTTGTGTTAGGGCGTATATGATACCAAATCGCCCGCGCGCGTTCAAGTGAGCGTTTGCAGGACTACCGGAATACGACGCTTCGGGCCTTGAGCGAGAGGTGGCCGCCGGTGAGGTCGACGATGTGGGAGCAGCAGTTGGGCTGGGTGCCTTTCCAGAAATCGGCGAGCGGAATCTGTGCCGCGAGGCGCAGCACCGTGCGCAGGATACCGCCGTGGGCGACGGCGAGCACGCGCGCGCAGTGATCGGCGAGAGGAGCGAGTTCGGTATCGAGGAAGTCTTTCACGCGCACGGCCACGGCCTCAAACGATTCGGCGCCGGCAGGGGCGACGTAGCGGGGCGGATCCTGGAAGCAGTTTCGGATGTTGTCGTCCGCGAAGCGGCCTTCGCTGTAGATCGTCCCTTCGTAGGGGCCGAACGAGATTTCGCACAGGCGGCGGTCAATGATCGGTTCGAGGCCGAGTCCCGCCCCGATGATCTGCGCCGTATGGAGGGCGCGGCGGTAGGGGCTCGAATAGAGCCGGTCGAACGTCAGACCCCTGGCCCGCAGTCCGTCGCGCGTCGCCTCCGCCACGCGCACGCCCGCGTCGGTGAGGTCGGTCCATTCCGTGGAGCCCTGGATCCGCTTCTCCGCGTTCCACTCCGTCTCTCCATGCCTGAGAAAAAAGACTTCCATGTTCTCCCGACTATTTCTCTGATTTGCCGGTGAAGGTGGACATCGTGGCTTCGCCTTCTTCGGTGATGCCGCGTGCGGTGAAGACCGTGGCGACCGTGAGGAAGAGGATCTTCGCGTCGAGCCAGAGCGAGCGGTGGTCGACGTACCACACGTCGTGGGCGAAGCGGGATTCCCATTCGAGGGCGTTGCGTCCGTGCACCTGCGCCCAGCCCGTGATGCCGGGACGCACCTCGTGCCGGCGCATCTGCACGGGCGTGTAGCGCGGGAGGTAGCGCGTGGGAAGGGGACGCGGCCCGACGAGCGACATCTTTCCCGTCAGGACGAGCAGCAGTTCCGGCAGCTCGTCGAGCGAGCTCGCGCGCAGGAAGCGTCCGAAGCGCCCGAGGCGCTCCGCGTCGCTGCCCGCGCCCGTGCGCATCGAGCGGAATTTCACGATGCGGAAGGGGCGTCCGTGGAGGCCGGCGCGCGTCTGCGCGAAGAACACGGGGCGTCCCTCCACGAGCAGCACCGCGAGCGCGGTGAGCGCGAAGAGCGGCAGCCAGAGCGGCGCGGCCAGCAGCACGAGGAGGATGTCACAGACACGCTTCAATGCGGGCAAGGTCCTTTCGGGTGAGTCCGGCGCCGGACGGCAGGCAGAGCCCGCGGTTGAAGAGGTCCTCCGCCACGGCGCCGCCGTAGGTGCGGCATTTCCGGAACGCGGGCTGGAGGTGGAGCGGCTTCCACACGGGACGCGCCTCGATGTTGGCGGCGGCGAGGCGCGCGGCCACGGCGTCGCGCGCGGCGGGCGTGGGGAAGAGGAACACGCTCAGCCAGCGCGTCGACTCCGCGGGCGTGGCGCACGGGAAGGGGACGGCGCCGAGCCGGGGGCGCGCGGCGAACGCCTGTTCGTAGAACGCGAAGATGCGCCGCTTGCGGCGGATAATCGCGGGCAGGCGGTCGAGCTGCGCGCAGCCGAGCGCGCCGAGGAGGTTGCTCATGCGGTAGTTGTAGCCGATTTCGCGGTGCTCGTACCACGGCACGGGTTCGCGCGCCTGCTGGGCGCGCCAGCGGGCGCGGTCGACGATCTCGGGGTCGCGGGATAGCACCGCGCCGCCGCCCGAGGTGGTGATGATCTTGTTGCCGTTGAACGAGTAGACGGCGGCGACGCCGGCGTGTCCGGCGGGGCGTCCGCGGCTCGTGGCGCCCACGGCCTCGGCGGCGTCGACGACGAGCGGCACGCCGTGTTCGGCGCAGAGCGATTCGAGGGCGTCGTAGTCGCAGCACTGTCCGTAGAGGTCGGCGGCGATCACGCACTTGGGCTTCGCGGGACCGCGCAGGGCGCGGCGGAGGAGCGGGAGGGAGATGAGGCCGGTGGCGGGATCGGAGTCCACGAACACGGGCGTGGCGCCGCGGTGGACGGCGGGGCCGA
>JAFRNO010000369.1 GCA_017430155.1 Kiritimatiellia bacterium
GCCGGAAATACCCCAGACGGACGTATTGTTCGTCAGCACCACGGTGTCCTCCGTCTGAGGAACGCCTGTGTTGCCGTTGTCGTCCAGCCAGTTATCCGCGTTGCTCCAGTAGTACTTGCCATCGCTCGCCTTCACCGTCGGATTCCAGGTGCGCGTGGCTGCATGGGCGGCAAACGAGAACGCCATCGCACACATCAAACAGGCTATCTTTTTCATAGGCTTACCTTTCGCATTTGTTTAAGGACAAAGGACGAAGGACAAATGACAAAGGACTGTGGTTCCATCCGTTGTCCTCTGTCTTTTGTCCTCTGCCCTTCTCCAAGACAAACGGCCATCGGACATGGCTTTATCATACCACACTCCGGCCCTTTCCCGCAAGCCGAAACTCGGCCCGCTCGGCGAGCGGACCCTACCATTCGGGCGCAACAAGTTGCGCCCCTCCCGCGCAAGAATGAAAGTTGCCACCCGTGTTCTTGCTCAAACGAACAACAGTTCGCGCGCGGCGAAGAGGAAGTTGCCGCCGACGAGATACTGCACGGCCGTGGGAGAGAAGCGTTCCTCCATCGTGAGATGTTCATGTCCGGAGAGAATCGCCTTCAGGAGCTTCTCCTGCTTCAGATAGGCGATGAAGCCCGCCGTGGCAGGATCGTTCAGCTGGTTCCAGAGGTCGCCTCCCTCCTTGGGCGGCTTTGACGGGTCGGGGCGTCCGACGAACTTCTTGCCGGTGCGCCTCCAGTACTTGTGCGTGGCGAGCGCGACGGACGGGGTGAAGAACGGCACATGCATGCAGAGCACGATCGGAAGACCCTTCTGGACCTCCGCCTTGAACTTCTCGACCTGGTCCGGCTGGACTGCGCCGAACACGTCGTCGATCGCGATGAAGTTGACGCCATTCACAATGCACGAGGCGAAACGCGGATTGACCGGACGCATATCATCCAGCATCTTCCAGCTGCGGCTCTTGAACTCCTCGGTGCGGCCGCGCACCTCGTCCTTCATGTACGAGTAGAACTCGTGGTTGCCCACGGACCCGAACATGGCTTCACCCCAATACTTTCGCACGAGGTCGACATTCGCCCGCGACTGGAAGTCGATGAGGTCGCCCGTGTGGATCACGTAGTCCGTGTTGTGCCGCGCCCATTCGAGCGATTCGGCGAGCGCCTCCTCCTGGCGCCCCCCGAATCCCTGCGAGCGCCGGGCCGCGGCCGCGATCTTGTCCGGATGCTCGTCGGGATAGGCGGAGGCGAGATGCGTGTCGGAGATGTGGAGCACCGAGAACGGCTTCGCGAGGCCGATGTCGACCACCGCGTACGACATGGCGAGACGCGAGTGCGCCCCGCGCTTGCCCACCTCGAAACGGGCGCCCTCGACGGCGGGCAGCTTCGCCGTGGCGACCAGGAAACCTGCGAGGCACGCACCCTTGAGGAAGTCGCGCCGCCCTGTAGCTGGATTTGAATGTGACATGTGTTAAATTATAGCATATCCGGCGGCTCAGCGGCAGATCAGCACCGTGCCCTTGGGGAAGTAGACGTATACGCCCGTGTCGACGTATCTCACCTGCCACGGAGGCGGAAGCGACACGCTGGTGAAACGACCCGAGTAGCCGTTCGGAGCGTCGACGACCTTGTAGAAGTGGGTGTCCTTCTCCTTGTCGAACGCCGAGACGTCCGGCACCTTGAGCGCGAGACTGGAGATGTCCATCCCCGCGACATTGAACTTCACGCAGCCACACCCGTTCGTGTTGCCGCCGATTTCCAGATCGCCGGCGAGCGTGGACGCCGAGGCGAAGGTGATCGTGCCGACGGGATCGTCCGGATCGTCGCCATGCGGAGCCACCGTGCCGTAGACCGTCAACACGGCGCTCCTGGAGTCAATCCTGCCGCCGCCCTCCAGGCGTGCGATCACCTGACGCTGCCCATTGGCGCTGAACGTGCCGTGAGAGCGAACGTTGACGACGGCCGTCTGAGGGAGCGTCGTGTCATGGCGGCCGAGGATGAACGATCCCTGATGGATGACGACCGGGCCGTTGAACGTGTTCTCGCCCACGAGCGCGAACTCTCCCGCCCCCCACTTCTGCACGCCGCCGTCATGCTCGGCGGCGGACTGGAGGGGCAACCTGAAGAAGACCTGATTGTCATTGGAGACGATGAGCCCGCCGGCGAGCACGTAGGCGTTGATGCTCGAAACCCACGCCGATCCGCCACCGGTAAAGCTCTGGTTCGAGGTGCGCGCGGCGAGCAGCCCGCCGTCGAAATCAAGCTGCCCTCGTGGACTGGCGTTCACGTCGATGCCGAATCCGTTGATCCGCATCACGCCACCCGTGGCGAGGTAGACGCGGCCGAACGAGCTCTGCGCGATCCGGAACGTCTTGCAGGTGAGCGTTCCGGCGCGCGCGACGACGGTGGTGGCGGATGCCGAGAACGCATGCAGCAGCTCGTTCTTCGTGTCGAAGTCCGCCAAACCGCCGTATACGTACAGGTTGCCCTTCGTGGTCGCGTACGTGCTGTCGTGGTTGACGTGCAGCTCGCCGCCGTTGATGGTGAGCGACGAGCCGCTGCCACCGACATGCAGGTTGTTGTTGTGGGGATCGGCGGACGAATACTGCTTCGTCAGCATGGTCACGCCGCTGTTGATGACGGCGTCGAGATAGAGCGCCAGCCTGCCGAACGAATTCGTGCGGCCCTCGCCAGGATCGAACACGATGCGGCGATTGCCGGTCCAGTTGCTGACGGTCTGGACATAGCTGTTCGTGGGGCCGACGATCTGGCTGCCGATGGTGAAGCTCGTGGCCGACGCAACTCCAAACTGGGCGGTCACACCCTCCGAAACGCATATCGTGCGGTTGGAATGGACGGTGATGGTCCTGTCCGTGAGAAGGATGTTGTTGGAGGTCGTAAAGAAGATGTTGCTCGTGGGGGCGTCCGGAACGCGGCCGAGCGCTTCCTCGGACCGTATGCAGAACATGTTGCTGTCGACGTCGTCCAGCCACGTGCCGCCGCGATGGTAGTTGGAACCGCCCATGTACAGGACTGGGGCGCCCCTCGGATGGAGACCGCCGTCCTGCTCGCCGCCGTCCGAAAGGAAGCCGTCTACCTGTGTCACGTTTTTCGGCACGTCGAGATAGAGTCCGCCCGGCCCCGCCTTGATGACGGTCTTGTTCTTGTATGAGCTGAAGTTGTTGGCCGTGGTGCGCAGCGTGCCATGGTCGAAGAGCATGCAGGAATAGAAGCTCGAGCTGTTGCCGACAAGTCCGGCTTTCAGTTCCAGGACGCCACCCGTCGTGACGAGCGTCGTGACGTTGTTGGTCTGGGTTGCGCTTGAGAACCCGGAGTTGAGCCAGCCGTTCACGATGAGCGTGCCGCCGTCGCCGATGATGGTCTTTCCGGTAGTTACGTCGGTATAGGCGCAGTTCCACATGTCGATGCCGGAGGCGTCCACGGTGCCGTTCTCGACGCGGAGAGTGCCGTTGCCTTTCATGATGGTGGTACCGGAGACGTTGAGCGTCGCGCCGCCCGTCACCTTCAGCTCCGAGCTCATGTCGCCGAACATGTAGATCGGCGTCTTGCTGCCGTTCGACCCTTCCGCGCCCGAGGGGTAGACGACGTTGTACGTGCCGCCGTCCAGGACGAGCGGACCCGACGTCACGCCGATGCGCCCGAAGTTCCCGCCGCCGGTGAGCGTGAGCGTGCCCGTCCCCTTCTTGTCGAGACGTTGGGCAAGCGTGCCGCTCGTCTGGGCGACGGGCGTGGCGACGGTGACGGAGAGTCCGTCGCCCACGGTGAAGGCGCCGTTGACCGAAAGAACACCCGTGCCGTCGAACGAATAGCCGTCCGCCGTCACGGAGACGCTGGCAGGGGCCACATCCTCTTCGATGGTGATCGCCTTCGTCTCGCTGGCGCCGAAGACGGCGTTATCGCCATCCGTCCAGACTGCCCCTGCACCCCAGTTCAGGGATGTGAAGTTCCACAACGCGTCGGCAGGATTCGCCATCCACGTCGCGTCAGCCGCGCAGCAAAGCGCCGCCACACAGACCATTCCAATAGTTATTGCCGTTGTTTTCATGAGGTCAATTGTCTTTTTGTCAGCGGAAAATGACCGTTAGCCCGGTCTTGGTCCACTTCGCCGTGTACGTCACGAGTCCTGACGCCGCGTATGTGGTGGCATCCTTTTCGATGCGACCGGTATACTTTGAAACGTAGGCGGGCCGCAACGTGTCCGTCAGGTCCGCCTGTTCCGCCGGCACGGTACAGGCAACGACTGTGAACTGGGGCGGCATCGCGAAATCCTGCGGGAGGTCCGGCGCGACGAGGATCGTGTCGCCCTCTTCAGCAGGCAGAATCGACTTCGCGATGAGGCCCTTCGCCGCCACCGTCGCATCCGCCGGCGCGAGATCAGCCTTGATGCCGGCCCCCTCCGAAACGGCCAACTCCAAGTTCGTGCAGCAATCAGCGGAGAGCGCCTTCACGTACCCTTCCTTCACCGCGAAGGTCCGCCCGCCGCCGACCGTATTGCAGCCAAGCGCGAGCGTACCGC
>JAFRNO010000370.1 GCA_017430155.1 Kiritimatiellia bacterium
AGATTTGAGCGCGGCGGCGATTGATGACATAATCGACCGTGGCGGGCGCGAAGATTGGGCATTTCTCCGTGATTGTTCTCGGGGGGATGTGTCGGTGATGGAGAAGATTCGGCGTGTATGTGCCGCGCATTGTTCGGATCCACGAGACCAAAAATATCATTTATGGAGATTGTATGCCGGATAAACCGATTCCAGAGTGGGAACTGTTGCTCTCTTCGGCGGCGCACCTTCAAAAAATCATTCCTGGGGCGGTTCTTGTCGGTGGCACGGCTGCGGCCACATACGCCCACCATCGTATTTCCGTTGACCACGACCATGTCTTGACGGATTTGCGAGAGCGATTTGATGCCATATTGTCCGATCTTGAATCTGTTGCCGGATGGCAGACTGCCCGCGTCAGGCGTCCGGTTCTGATTTTGGGATCGCTGGACGGGATCGAGACGGGTGTTCGTCAGTTGATCAGGACAGAACCATTGGAGACGACAGAGATCGAGGCGGAGGGGGTGAAGCTGACGGTTCCCACGAGGGAGGAGATGTTCAGGATCAAGGCCGTACTTGCGCTGAAGCGCAATGCGACACGAGACTATCTAGATCTCGCCGCCATGGGCGAAATACTGGGGGACGATGGCATCAGAGAGGCGCTCGTGAAGTTCGATGGTTACTATCCTCAACCCAACGGTGCATCGCCACTTCAGCAACTTGCCAATCAGTTGGCCAATCCGCTTCCATACGACTTGGACGAGACGGACTTGTCGCAGTACAAAAACCTTGATCGCCAGTATCAGGACTGGAACCATGTGCGCGATATTTGCGCACATATAGCAGTCGCAGTCATTCATCCGATGCTCTAGATCGCGTCTCTCGACTCGCGTCAACCCCCTGTGCCCATCGCACAATTCTCAAAACCCGTATTTCCCGCTTGAAACAGGCGGGGGAATGGGGCCTACTGATTTTCATCTTGTCCGAAAGTGCGGACGATTGATCTTTGTCATTGGCGGGTACGGCTCTTCGTGACGCGATTGCGCGGCGAAGATCGACACCGAGTACCCGCCACCGGCCCGGAACCACGGGAGGGTCGCGCTGCTGCGCGGCCTCCCGCGAATGGCTTCACACTGGTTTGGTCTAAGGCTTGTGCATGGCAGTTTTGCCGTGCGCGCCCCGTGCGCGCACCCAAGTTGGTGAATTGCCGAGCAATTGGCCAAGCGCGGCCACTTCCGCAACGGGCAAGATGCCCGCCACCCCGATTGCCCATGGGCAAGATGCCCCAGGGGTTAGCGCCAGCGGTAGATGTGGACGGCGAAGGGAGTGAAGGTGTCGGCGAGGCGGCCGTTCTGGGCGGCGCAGGTACGGTTTTCGTGGAGCACTTCGACCGTGCTTGCGCCTGGCACGGACAGTTCGGCGGAAATGGTCTCGGTCGAGGCGTTCACCGCGAGGAGGTAGTTCCAGCCGTCGTGGCGTTTCAGGAGGCAGGTCACCGAGGGGCCGCCGAACGGATCGGCCTTCGGGCCGGACGTGACGGTCGGCACGGGCGGTTGCGGCGGCGTGCGTTCCGTGAGCACGGGAGCGAGTTCCGCGAGCTGTCCGGCGAGGTCGCAGATGTTGCGCCAGCGCTCGGGCGTGGACGTGACGCCCTCGTTTTGCTTGAAGCCGCCGTAGGTGTACCAGGTCACGCCGTGCGCGCCGTGGATCACGGCGGCGTAGGTCATCGCGAACAGCTGCTCGCGCGTGGGGAAGTGTTTCCAGCCCGTCCAGCCCTTGAAGTACTGGATGATCGCCCAGCAGGTGCGCGGCGTCCCCTTGCCGTACCGCCGCACGTCGGCGGCGACCTGCTTCATGTCGCGGATCGTCTGTGCGACGCACGTCGCGTCTGACGGGTCGCCCGCCGCTCCGCGGACTGGATAGATATCGGGCAGGAAGCCGTCCGTCGCCGTCACGTAGTCGGCGTAGCGCGAGATGCTGCCGGGGGTGCCGCCGCCGATGGGGTCGGCCTGCACCGTGATCCGCGTGGGGTCGACCGCCTTCACCGCCTCGTCGTAGTCCGCCTCCAGTTCAGGCGGTATGTGGGAGGCCGTGTCGTCGCCGAGATACCAGGCTATGATGCTCGGGTGGTGCCGCCCCACATCGATTAGGTTCTTGCCGGGGAAGCGCGCCTGCACCCAGAGTTTGAGGCCGTACTTCGCGGCGGCGGCGAGGAAGTCGGGTTCGTAGGCGTTGCCGTAGGTATGGGCGAGGTTGAAGCCGGCCTCCTTCAAGCCCTTGAAGGCTGTGTCGAAGTTGTGTCCGTTGAAGTCGCGCTTGCACACCGCGTAGAGGCCGATCGCGAAGAAGGGCTTGCCGTCGATCAGCGTCATGCCGTCGTCGCGCAGCGTCACCTTCGGCGTCGACGGCGCATCGCCCACGTAGAACATCTTGAGGCTCTTCGTGCGGTAGCCGTGGAAGTCGGCCACGCAGACTTCGGCGGTGTGCAGGCCCTGCGCCCAGCCGTCCGCCGGCGCGGCGAGCGAAATCTCGTTGCCCGCGCGCGTGAACGCTGTCGTTTTGTCAATGCCGTCCACGGTGACCTTCAGCGAATCCCACACC
>JAFRNO010000371.1 GCA_017430155.1 Kiritimatiellia bacterium
CTCTTTTCCTGCGCAGTCAATGACCGGTCGCGGTACGCCAGCACGTCTCGCCACCCGTATTCGGGCACGAGCACCGAGGCAACGGCCGCCGCGACCGCAGCCGTGCACAGCCAGTGCCAGCTGTTGGAATGGCTAATGGCGTCGTGGACGTTCATTTCAGCGCCTCCCCGATCCTCGCGCAGTTGAACACCAGGCGGAAACTGTTGGGCGGAAGGCCGTCTTCGGCGACGCCGCTGCCGCCTTCAGCGCCCGTCGTCGCGGCGTTCTCCACGATTTCGATGTTACGTTCCTTCGCGTACGCCAGCACGGCCTTGTTGAGGCGAACTCCGTCCTCGGGGTCCCCGAAACGTCCGCTTACCGCAATCTTGTCGCCCGTCTGCCGGATGGACGTCAGGACCACGCTGCTACCCGCGTGCTTGCAGAAGAAATAAGCGACGTCGACGAACGCCATGAGCGGGCGCCGCAGCGAAATCCGCGCCGTGCCTTCGGCCTTCGCGGCGGCGAGGCTCGTTTTCGCCTGCGTAAGCGCCTTTTGTGCCGCCTTCACCTTCTCGGCCTTCGGCTTGAGCCGAGCCGCCTCCTGTGCGAGCGCGCCGCAGCGGCGACCGCTCGCCTGCGCGCACCAGAAACGAAATCCCGACGGCAAGGCGAGGATCACCATGACTGCGGCGACGATCCAGAAAGAGGAGAATTTCCTGTGCGGTTCCCACGGGTTGACCACCGGCACCGTGACGTTGCGGCAGCGGTTGGGTTTGCTTGCGAGCGCCGTGCGTACGGCTTCAGCAAGCCAGGCATCGGGCGATTCCTCGGACACGTCCGCATAGCCCGCCTCCCGCAGCGCGTCCGGCACGGAGGTCGAGCTTCCAGCGGTGTCCGCGCCCAGTACGAGCAAGTGGAGCTGATGGGTCTTGTCGAGGGCGGCGGCAGAACGCTGGAAGCGCGTACGCCAGTTCGCCTCGTCCGTCGCAAGATGCCTGAGGCCGCACGCGACTGACTGCGGGCCGGGATTCGCACCGCGCGGCGCGGGCACGACGAACGCATGGCCTGATGTGACGGCGACGAAAGTCTGCCGGCCGGTCGCCCGTTTCCTCCAGACTGCGAGCAGCGCGAGCTCCAGCGACGCGATTCCCGCGCACGCGATTCCCGCCTCGTCGAGAGCCGCGTGGAAATCCGCAGCCGCGTCGGCATCGAACCTGAACGTCGCCGTGAACGGCTTTCGCACCCCCGGCCAGTTTGTGGTCATGCCCGCCACGAGCTCGTCGGCGGTCTCCACGCCCGTCGCCTCTGCGATGGCGAGGCGTATCTGCTCGTTGACCTTGTCGAGTCCCGCGCCAGGGGGAATCGCGCCGTCGATCATGTGGACGTCGCCCGAAACAAGGAAAATCAGCCTTCGCACGCCTGCGGCGCGCGCCGCATCTACGAGGTCCTGGGGTAGCTTGTTCGCGGGAGAGTGGAAAAACTTCTTTCCGGCGAGGATGGCCTCGGCCCCGCCCGCGACCACCAGCCTCCACGCCTGTCCGTCGTGGATTGCAGCCGCATCGTAACGGCCTTTGGGATGATGTCGCTTCATCTGTCGCCTACTCGCATTTCATGAGATTGAACCGCACGGTCTTCGGACCCGTCTGCAGTGACACCGCGCGGACCGGCGCCGCGTAGATTCCGTTCTCGCCCGCATCCACGCCGATGAACACGCACCAATTGCCGGGCGAGAGTCCCTCCAACGAGATTCCGCCTCCGCTTGACATCCCCACGGCGCTCGCAAAAGCCGCCGGCGTCATCTTGCAAATGCCGTCTCCGTCTTCCTCAAGGTCGATGTTCAGGCGCGGCGCGAGGCAGCATACCAGCACCGTGCCGGTGCTGGATAGGGCGGACGGATCCCATTCCACGGATAGGCTCGCCGTATCGTTGGTCACGCAAACGGGGAACTTCAGGTCCGCCGTGCGCCAGTCGTTCGTTTCCGCCGCCGCGTCCGCATCCGACAGACGGTCGGACCCATAGCTCACCAGCGAAAGCAGCGCACCGTCTTCGGCGAAGTTCCACAATCCGCCAAAGGGGTCTGGCAGCAGCTGGTTCGCGCCGTCCTGCGCACATGCCGTGCAATAGGGGCCGCGCCAGCCGCCGCCAACAGTCGCCGTCCGCCAGATGTTCGAGACGGTCGCCTTGGCGAGGAATGCGTCAAGCAGCGCATAGTTGGCGGGATTGTTGGTGATGGAGCTCTTGAGTTCCAGCATCGTATATTCGCGGTAGAGCGGCGCAAATTTGAGAGCGCCGTCTCCCGCCGTGTTGGCGTCCAGGGGGCCTTCGTCGCCTTCGGCGTGCTGCACGTCTTCGCGAAATGCGCGCGAGACGAGGAGCGCCAGTTCGCCGGGCTGGGCGGGATTCGGCATTCTCCCCATGTCGCACGCGAGGTTCAGTCCGTCCACGCGGGTCAAGGCCGCGCGCATCGCCTCGCCCTGCATCCGCGTCTTTTCCACGCGGGAGCGATCGAGCATTCCCGAGGACGACACGGCGACGCTCACGGCGAGGCCGGCGAGGATCACCAGCACCACCAGAAGCTCGACGAGCGTCATGCCGGATTTTGATTTCACGCTCATCTGTACACCGTGTCGAGATTGAGAAGTTCCATGAAGAAGACGCCCTTGTCCTCGTCGAATGTCTTCACGCCGCCGGTGGCAAGGTCGAGCGGCTCGCCGTTTGCCGATGAATTGCGCCGGTTGCCCGCAAAAGCCTTTATCTCGTCCCATGTGTCGTACTTCAGGGGATCCTCGGCCGCCAGCAGCAGAAGCCGCCTGTAGATTGGCATGCCGTCGCGTTCGTCCTCGCAGTGCTCGTAATAGACGACGCGGTACATCCCGCCGTTTGCGCCGTTGTCGTATTTCGTGGCTGGCTGCGGGAAGCGAACGCTCGTGTCGGCAATGGTGGTGCCCGACGTGACGCCATTCGTGGCGGAACCGTCCGCCGCCACGGCTTCAACCATTGCTCCGTTCGGCACGCATTCAAGGGTGGAGACTGCATTCAGATATGGGCCGCGCCACCCGTTGCCAGTGGTGGGGGAAGGAGAATTGAACTCGTACTTGCGCGTATCCTGCTGGGAATAAAAAACCTGTATCGGATTGCTGTCACACTTCCGATGGAGAGACCTCTGTATAAGAGGCCAGAGCCCATGGCGTTCAAGTGCCTGCATTACGCCGTAGAGACGCTGGCGTTCGGCAGGCTTGGAGGAGGAATATGTCTTGTCGTCCGAGGCGGCAAACGCGAATGACGAACTGTCGGGCAGCAGTATGTTGTAGTTCGCGATCGTCATGCCATCCATCATCTGCGCGGAGTTGTCCGCCCAGAACCTGTTGAACGCATCGCGGATCTGCCCCATTTCGTGGATGGTCATCTGCTTCTTGGCGTTATCGACAACATCGCTGTACATGACGGCCACGCCAGCGCCGATGGCGGCGACAATCGCAACCACCACCAGAAGTTCGATCAGCGTAAA
>JAFRNO010000372.1 GCA_017430155.1 Kiritimatiellia bacterium
GCCGTGCCGCCCGCGAGTGCGAGCATGAACGCGGCGCGGCCGCCGCCGCCGGGCAGGGTGAGTCCGCCCCACTGGAACGGACGTATCTCGGGATGCGCCGCCGTGAACTGGAGGATCTGCTTCGTCGCCGGATCCTCGGGGTGGTCCGGACGGTAGCACATGAGGAACGTCACGTCCGTCGCGCCGAAGGACGCGAACGAGCAGAGCAGGATGGCCGACAGAAGCCGCATGTCACCGCTTGGGCGGGGGGAAGGTGCCGGACGCCACTTCGTCCACGTACTGCGCGAAGGCCTTCTTCGCGTCGGCGGCGAGGTTCGCGTAGCGCTTCACGAACGACGGCACGTGTCCCTCGTTGAGGCCGAGGAGGTCGTGCATCACGAGCCACTGCGCGTCGCACACGGGGCCCGCGCCGATGCCGACCGTGGGGATCTTCAGCGCGGCGGTGATCTCCGCGGCGAGTTCGTCCGGCACGCATTCGAGCGTGACGGCGAACGCGCCGGCGGCCTCCACGGCCTTCGCGTCTTCCAGCACCTGCAGCGCCTCCTCGCGCGTCTTGCCCTGCGCCTTGAAGCCACCGTAGGCGTTGACGCTCTGCGGCGTCATGCCAACGTGCGCGAGCACGGGGATGCCGGCCTCGGTCATGCGGCGGATGAGCCCGCACACGCGCGCGCCGCCCTCGAGCTTCACGCCGTCCGCGCCCGCCTTCAAGCAGGCGACGGCGTTCGCCATCGCTGCGTCGTCACCGCACTGGTAGCTGCCGAACGGCATGTCCGCGATCACGAGCGCGTCCTTCGCTGCGCGCGCCACAGCGGCGGTGGCGGACAGCGTCTCCTGCATCGACACGGGAAGCGTGGTCGAATAGCCGAGCGCCACCATGCCCATCGAGTCGCCCACGAGGATACATGGCACGCCGGCTTCGTCCGCAAGGCGCGCGAAGCATGCGTCGTATGCTGTGCAGCAGCCGAGCTTGTGCACGCCCTTCGCGGCCCTGAAAGTTGCAACTGTCCACTTTTTCATAGCGCCACTAGTATAGCACATTCGGCGCGATGCGTGGACCGTTACGTTATTTCTTGGTGCCGATCACGCGGCCCATGGCGTCGCGGTACGTCGTCTTGCCGTAGCTGTCGGTCGTGGCCGTACCCGTCACGCGGCCCATTGAGTCGCGGTACGTCGTCTTGCCGTAGCTGTCGGTCGTGGCCGTGCCCTGGGTGCGGCCCATCGAGTCACGGAACGTCGTCTTGCCGTAGTTGTCCGTGGTCGCGCTGCCCTGCGTGCGGCCCATCGAGTCGCGGTAGGTCGTCTTGCCGTAGCGGTCCGTGGTCGAACTTCCCTGGGTACGGCCCATCGCGTCACGGTAGGTATCGGCGAATACGCCGGACACCGCAAAGGCCAACGTCAACAAACAAACGATTTTGATCTTGTTCATGGCATGACTCCTTCTTTTTTGTAAATCACTTTTGTTAGGCTCTGACACAACCCACATCTGACACGTGCGGTCGGCTCTTTTCTCATTTCCCCTCCATCACGTCGGCGAGGAACTCCAGGCGGTCGGCCACGTAGATCATGCAGTTCAACCAGTCGCTACCCTTGCGGCTGTCGAAGTAGGTTGGGATCGTGCCGTCCGCGCGCTGATTGCGCGTGATGTTGTCGGCGAGTGCCTTGGCCTTTTCGAGGTAGAGGCTGTTCCCGGTCGCCTTGTACGCCGCCGCGAACGCGCCGACCATGTCGCCCATCGAGGCGTCGATCGGCGTGTAGTAGTCGTACTGCTCAAGGGCGGTGGGCGTCTTCCAGTGTTTCCAGTCCATGTTGTGTATGGGATCGCTCCACACCACGAACTGGTCCTCGCACCAGTCCACGAGCTCGCATCCCTCGGCGACGCGTCCCTGGGCGAAGAACCGCAACGCCGTGTCGACGGCGCAGCCCTTCTGCAGGTTCTTGTACGGCGGCATCGGGTCCATGTCCTCGAACTGCCCGTCCCAGTTCCAGGTCTTTACGGGACCATCCAGCACGTAGGCAAACGCGCGGTCGCGCGCCACAGCAACAGAGGGTTCGAATGAAAGATTGTCAAATAACCCGAGAATGTAGCGGCCGGGCACGAGGCGGTTCGCGCGCACGGGCGAACCGTCCTTCTCGCGCACCTTGAGCGGCCACGTGCCGTCCGCGCCCTGCAGCTTCGCGTATGTGCGGGCGATGGCCATTGCGGCTTCGAGGTAGGTGTCGGACCGGGTTACGACACAGAGGTCGATGTAGGCGAGCGCGGCGTGGGCGGGGTAGAGCAGCATGTTCTGCCCGGCGTTCTTCACCGCCACGTCGCGGCGGTCACCCCAGTACGTCGGCGGGAAGTGCGCGAGCGGCGCGTCCGCCGGCTGGCTGTGCGCGATCAGCCAGTCGGCCATCTTGCGGGCGATCGCGAGCGCATCTGCCGCATCGGGAGGGACACGTTGCCGCGCGTCCGGGGTCGAATCGGGAGGGGCGCAATTTATTGCGCCCGCTTCGGTCGCAGTAAACTGCGACCCTCCCTTCGCGTGGCGCACGAGCGCGCGGATCATGGAGCCCATGATCTTCGCGGGGTAGCAGTAGAGGTCGTAGCCTTTCGGCGGGTCGTCGCTCGTCTTCCAGCCCTGCACCTGCGGCAGGTTGTACACGGCGGCGTACACACGCCGCGCGGCGGTGCGGTAGTCGCCCGCGCCCTTGGGGTACGGTCCCTGGAACACGGCCGCGCGGTAGAACGTGCGCTCGCCCGCCACGGACGCCACGCCAGGCCCCGCTCCCGTCACTCGCAGTGTGTAATATCCAGGCTTCAGCGAATCCCAGACGTCGGCGGGAATGGGAAGCCACGGCTTGGACAAGACCCACGCCTGGTAGGGCGCGCTCGCCGAGCGCGCCGACGGCGGGCGCGGGGCGCCCGCCCTACCATCATTCGCCGTCAGCACGAAATGATACGCCTTTGCCCCCTCCACCTCTTTGAACTCGAAGGCGGGCGGGTGGATGAACGCCTTGGCGTGCGCGTTCCAGAACGGGCGCACGCCCGGCACGCCCGCCCGGATGGGCGTCTTCGCGTGCTCTCGCGCCGCAACGTTCAGCCGCGTCCAGTCCGTCTCGCCCTGCGCGGCCACGGCCGCCAGCACCAACATGCCGATCAACATTCTCTTCATCGCTTCACCTCATCGGACCATGATGACCGTGCCGCTCACCGTCCAGTTCTTGAGCGCGAATTCGATCTGCGCCGCGCATGAGACGCCCTGCGAACGCTCGCGCGGAATGATGCCGAAGTTCCAGTTATTGCCGCCGGCCGTGGCAGAGTGCAGCGTGATGTGGGATTCTCCCGCCGCCTTCGCCGCGCGAATCGCGTCGGTCACGTCGAAGCAGAGCGGCACGTCCGGCTGGAGATCGCCGGAATCGTCGCACGAGTAGGAACCCAGGACAGTTTCCGCGTTTCGCTTGGGATCGGTGCCGTTGCTGCGCGCCCGCGGCGTCGCCCAACCGTTGCCAAACACGTCGTTCCATTTCGGCGCGGTCGCATCCGCCCACTCGAAATCGGGATACTTCAGCAGGTCGAAACGGGCACCTGCGAAGCTGCCGTCTGTTGGGCCCGTTGGATACAGCTTCAGCGTTGCCGACTCGAACTTCTCCGGCATCTCCGAGACGTCAAAGCGGTAGAACCCCTCACGGACGGCGCCGTCATTTTCACTCGCCGTGTATTTGTGGATCAAAGTCAGGCCTGTTCCGAACGAAGTGTTGGCGTTCGCGCCGTTCTGCACGTAGGTGTCTGCGCAAGCAAACACCTTGACCGTCGGCACGAGCGTGACGGACTTGATGACGCTTTCGCTTGTGCCGTCCGCAGTGGCGGTTATGCGATACGCATGTTCCACGTAGGGTTCCGCCCTCGAATCGAGGCATGTCGGTTCCACAAGTCCGGAGGCGACCGTCACCCACGTATCGCCCTTCCGTCGTTCGACTGTGTACGTTGCGCCCGCAGCCGGACTCGGCGACCATTCAAGACACAGGGCTGGCTGTCCGTTGCTTTCGCCGAGCGAACATGTCACCTTGTTGCCGAACGCCGCGTCGGGATCAGGGAAAATGAGGACGGTCGGGGCCGCGCTCGCACCCTTGTAGACTTCCGGCCAATTATAGTTGCTGAAGAATCCGAACGTAACCATCCGTCCCGCCCGCGCCGCCGCGTGCACGGCCTCCGTCACATCCGCCTCGAAGTATGGCGCCCACTTCGACTGCGTGAGATAGAAACTTGCGATCTCGCCCGCGAGTTCCGCAGATGCCGTGACGCGCGCAGGCTGGGGGAACCACGGCAGCGCCGTGTTCCACGTGAGATTCGTCTCGTTCCACGCGTCCGTGAGGTATGCCGTCATGCGCAGACTGCCGCTTCCCGCCGGGAAACTGGACTTGCCCTTCACGCGCAGACGCACGAACGCCGCATCCTCGAGTTTGGAGGGATCGAAGAGCATCACGCCGTACTGCGAAACGTCCGAGCCGCTTTGATAGCCAATCTGCACGTAGTTGGTGAATTGGCCGTCGTAGAAGGACTTGTCCTTGTTCGCCGCATTGTAGTTCGAAAGGAAAGTTTCCTGGATGGGCTTGCGGGTCGTGACCGGGGCGTCGGCCTTCGGCGTCACGAGAAGGCGAGGCCAATAACGCTCGTCCGCCCATTCTTTCGCGTAGAAAATGAAGTAGATCGGGTTTGCGTTACGCATCTTGACATGCAGCGACATCGCGGTCTTCCCCGCAGCCAGCACCTGGTTCACAAGCGGCGCCAGTTCGACGGAATAGAAGCAGTTGGTGTTTGCCGAGCCGACGCGCACCGCGTTCGCGGGCGTCTCTTCCGGCCATGCGGAACCTGGCGTCACGCCGGTCTTTGTCGCGGCGTTGTTCCATGTCACCTCGGCCTCGCTCCAGCTCGTGTTTTCCATCAGCTGGAACTGTACCGTATTGCCCGCCAGGTGGTTCGGCTGGTTTTTGTTCATGCGCATGAGCAACACCGCCGAATCGACGCGCTCAGCCCCGATTCCCGACAAGTCAAACTTCAAGAATCCTTCGCGGCTGTTCAGCTGGACAAGTACCGAGAAGTACCGATCCCCGCCATTTCCTGCATTGCTCACGCCATAGTTGACATTCGGATGTCCCGCCTCGATGAAAACGTCGTCCGTCGGAAGAAGCGTGAGAGAGGAAGCGGACGAGTCGGCCACGCCTTGAAATTCGAGATACGGACGCAACTCTGCCGTGCCGTAGTCGGAAGAGGCGAAAGCGAACGGTGTGCCATCCCCGCTGCCGCCATCCCAATATGTATAAACGTGCAGCGCCAACCGCCCGCGCGGTGCGGCGGCCCTGACGGCTTCCGTAACATCGACCTCCTGCCAGGTGTCCTGCGCCCCTGCGGGCACCTCGACGTACCCGGCAACCGTCACGTCGTTCGTATCGAGCACGGGCGCCGCGGCGCTAAACTCGTTGGGGAGCGCATTCCATGTGACCGTCGATTCGTTCCAGCGGTCGTTGCGCATGACACGGAAATAGAGCGGCCACGTGACACCTTCCTTCGTGCCGCACTGCGTGACGTAGAATTTGATTTTCGCGGCGGTGATGTTCGCGAGGCCGGAGACATCAAACATCATCAGCCCTTCGCGGTTGTTGCCGGCGATAACACCGGTACTCGATCCGAAGTTCCCATTCGGCTCGATGTCGCGCACGAACGCGTCCTGCCATGCCGGACGCGACTGCCATGCCTCGCCGTCGGCATAGAGCGTAAACGCCGCGCACGCCAGCACCGCAAGAATGGTAGCCTTGGAGATCGCTTCTATCTTCATCGTGATTTTCCTTCCTCGCCATAAAGGTTATTAAAATTATCTCAAATCGTCCGAGTGCGTAATAGGGCGAATAGCGAAAAAACATTTTCTTGTTTGCGGCCATCGGCGCTTGCAAGTGAAGTCTGTTTCTGCTAGAATCTGCGCCATGGACTCTCATGTGCCTGTTATTGCGGTTCTTGACACCCCTGCCTTGAAGGGTACGCGCTCTACGTTGCGGGGCATCATCGATTACGCGGAGCGTCACGGGCCTTGGCGCTTGCTGTTCCTGGAATCTCGCGACGAAGAGCAGGTATTCGATTACGCGAAGTTAGGATGTGATGCAGTCGTCGCCTGCAAGTTGTCCCAATCGGAGGTGCTGCCTATCGCTAAGCTGAAAGTGCCCGTCGTTCTTTGCGAGCCGCTAGGCGGGCTAGTAGGAGCCAACACCCCTTTGGCGGAGTTTCCGGTCGTGCGGATGGACTCGCGGGCGGTTGGCGCGATGGCGGCGAAGTACTACCTTGAACGCGGCTACCGCTCGTTCGCGTACGTGGGAGAGACGTTGGGGATGTACTGGAGCGCGGAGCGACAGGACGGGTTCGTCGCCACCCTGCGCGAAGCGGGGTGCGACGCCGTCGTGTACGACGGGCCGCACGGCGCGCGCGAACGCCGCCGATGGGACGCCGAACGGCCGCGCATGATGCGGTTCCTGAAGTCGCTTCCGCGCCCGACGGCGGTCTTCGCCGCCATGGACGGCAGGGCGCGTCTGGTCGTCGACGCATGCATTGAGGCCGGATTGCGTGTTCCCGAGGATATCGCCGTGCTGGGGGTTGACGACGACCAGATTCTCTGCTGTTCGTGCGTGCCGCAACTTTCCAGCATCCGTACGGGAGGCTATCGGCGCGGGGTGCGCATCGCGGAGCTACTTGACGAGATGATGCACGGGCGCGCGGTCGATCATACGGTATTCGTCGAGGAGCCTCTCGCCGTCGTGACGCGCGGGTCGACCGGCTACGATGCCATGCGCGACCCGATCCTCGCCCGCGCGCTCGCGTTCATCCACCGAAACGGCGCGACCGCGCGTTGCTCGACCTCCGCGATCGCCGCCGCCGCTCAGTGTTCGCGCCGCTACCTTGAGAAGCGCTTCCGGAAATTGCTCGGCGTCTCGGTGCGAGACCTCGTCATGCGCGAAAAGATCGAGCGCGCGAAAAACTTGCTGGAAAAGGGTCCGATGCCCATCGGCGAGATTCCGGTCGCATGCGGCGTGAGCTGCAACAGCCATCTCTCGGTGCTGTTCAAGAAAGCGACCGGCGTCACCATGCGCGAATGGCGTCATGCCCACCGTGACGCCTCAGACGAGTAGCCGCATGGGAAGACGCGCTCACACCTTCATGTAGATCTGGCGGCGGTGGAGAAAGTAGAGCAGGCCCCAGCACGCACTTTACACGATCCTTACGCTACGCCATCTAGCGCAATCTGCGTCAAAGCCGCCTTGATTTCATCGTCGGACGGTGGCGTTTCGACAAGATACTCCACTTTCTCGGTGTAATCAACATCGTCAAAATACGAGAGCTGTGCCCGAAACAGTTTCTCAGAAAACAAGTCGCCAAAAATTTGAATCGCATGATCGGCTATTTCCTGCAACTTGAAAAACCTTGTCAGCAGAAAATAAAGATCGACATAGTCCTTCCACTTGGACCTGCGCCCAAGCGCATACGCCTTCATCGCCGCCAGCGAAAGGAGTGATGGCACTCGGAATACATTCCCGAACTTCTCTTCGGGAATGACAGGAAACGGATACTGGAAGAACGTCAGCTTCACTTCTCCGACGATCAGATTCATTTGCTCAAAGACTCGGCGCGTCACTTGATATTTAAAACCCGACGCGACAATCCGATCAAGGTTTCGCTTGTGGTTGATCGCTGTTGGCTTGAACATGTCGAAATCCACGGAGCGGCGATGTCCGATATGCAAGGCAATCGCCGTACCGCCGACAAGATAGTATTCCCGCTTGAACTGCGCCATCAGCGGAAGAAGCTTTTGCTGCGCTACGTTTAGAATCTCGTCATGCATATTGTTTCAACGCGAGGGAGAAGAAGTTTCGGATTTCAGGATAGTAGTTGCCGGCCTTGCGGCCAACTGCGGAGAAGAAAACCTGCGCTAGACGTTTGGGTGTCAATATGCGTTTCAACTCACGGAAATCATCGAGCGTGCCGTCGTTCAGGATCGTTTCCACAAGCAATTCATCGCTTACACCTCGCTTCTCCTCCTCTGGCGTATACCAGAAGAGCGCGCGATGCTCATCGATGAACTTATCCCTAGCGTTTTCCATGGCTGTATTATACCATTTCCTGCCGCTCTTGAGCGGAAGATAATTACGAATCTTCCCGAACGGGCTCACACCTTCAGGTAGATCTGGCGGCGGTGGAGGAAATAGAGCAGGCCCCAACAAGTCGCGATGTAGGTGACCGCGGAGGCAACGCCCATCCACGGCGGCGGGAACAGTCCGGCGAGTCGGCCGAAGACCAGCTTGTTCGTGCTGGAGAGGCCGAAGATCGGCTGTGCGAGATAGATGGTGATGGCGTTGAGGCCGATGACGCGGAAGAAAAGCGTCCGCCGCCACCACCGCTTCACGTCGATCAGCCAGTGGAAAATGGCGAACATCGCCACGGAATAGGCGCCGACGAGCAGCACGAACGACGGCGACCAGAGCGGCTTGGAGACGGGGAACGACCAGCGTCCGCAGCCGAACGCCACCAGACAGCCGAGCGCGGCGAGCGCAACGGCGGCGGCAAGGAGGATTGACGTCCGGCGGTTGCCGGAAAGCCGGTCGCGCGTCGCGCGCGTGAACTCGCCTGTGAACATGCCGAGCATCGCCGTCACGGTCGCCGTCAGGGTGCTGAGCAGGCCCTGGTTCTCGATCGGCAGCTCGGGCGTGCCGGGGCTGATGCGTCCGAGCGGCACGAGCAGGGTGCGGTCCAGCCAGCACGAGATGTTGCCCTGCGGCGTGAAGACGTCGGCCGACGCGAAGCCGGGCGCCGGTACGAAAAGGTTCAGCGCCCAGTATCCCAGCAGAATCCCGGCGGCGATGCCGATGCGCGTGCGGACGCCGAACGCAAGGAAGAGCCAGGATGCGCAGGCCCACGAGATGCCGATGCGCCCCAGCACGCTGCCAAAACGGAACGGCGTGCCCATGAAAAAGCGCTCATACAGCATTCCAAGCAGAATGAGCGCCGCCATGCGGCGGAGCGACCGCCACGCGATCTGCGCCTTCGTGCGCCCGCGCTCCAGCTGCTTGGCCATGGAGAACGGAAAGGAAAGCCCGGCGGTGAAGATGAAGAGCGGGAAGATCGTGTCGTGGTGCGTGAGTCCGATCCATGGCGGATGACGCATCTGCTGCGCGAGCCAGCAGTCGCCGCCCCAGCCGAACGCGACACAGAGCTGCACGACAAGGCTCGCGAAGCCCATGATGAAGAACATGTCGAAGCCGCGCAGGACGTCGATCGATTCCAGCCTCTTCTCCATCACATTCTCCTCCGCGTCCCGGCAATCGATGGCGGCGCGCGTCAGCGCAATTCGAACACGACGAGCACGGGCGAGTGGTCGGTCGCGTCCAGCGCCGTCTGGTCGGTGCCGATCTCGTGCCTCAGGCCGTGGACGCCCTTCGTGTAGAGGACGTGGTCGATGGAGTTCTCGGGCTTGTCGTAGTCCGGCGGACGAAGCTTCCCGTGGTACTTGCCGTCCGCGCCGCGCTGGGGATCGCCGTGGTGCGAACAGTGCGGCGAGCGGACGTCCGCCGCGTCGGCGGCATTGACGAAGCCGTTGCGCTCGAACACGCCGTGCGCCAGCGCGCCGGGCTTGGCGTTGAGGTCGCCGCCGCCGATCACGGGCAGGTCGCCCCACTTGTGGCGGAGCTCCGAAAGACGCCACATGATCTGCAGGGCGTTGTACTCGCGGATCGCGTCGCTCTCCGCCCCGTTGCCCTTGTACCAGAAATGCGTGGCGAAGGCGATGAAGCGCCGCTTGTCGGACTTGTCCTCCAGCACGGCCCACGTGACACTCTTCTCCGCGCCCATGCTGACGTGGAAGAAGTCGAGACCGGAGTCAAGCAGTGCAAGACGGTCCTTCCTGTAAAGCAGCGGCTCGTGGTTGATCCAGCGCGGCTTCATCGGACCCTTCGCGCCGGCGCGTCGCATCGACGCCTCCTCGTCGCCGCGCACGATGCCGTAGTCGGCGGAGAGGTTCTTGAACAGAGAGCCGTTCCACCAGTTGGGCGTCACCTCCTGGAGCGAGATGACGTCCGGCGCGTACTGCCGGATCGTGGACTCGATGGCGGCCTCGCGTTCCCCGACGGGGTTCTTGAAGTAGTCACCCCAGATGTTGAACGAGAGGAACTTCATCGGCTGGCCAGCCGAGGCCGCCAGGCACATCGCCGCGACAATGCTCAGTGAGAATTTCGTTTTCATAACCTAACTCCTAAAAGCTAAATGCTAAACACCGGTATTTTCAGCGTCTCGCCGCCCTTCAGCGCGCTGAGGTGCGCGTAGACACCGGAGACCGTCGTGTTGAGCGCCGTCGCCACGTCCACGCACAACTTGTGCCCGGGCACGAGGATCGCGCGCAGGAAGTCGTCCGTGAGGTACGGGTGCGAGCCGCCGTGGTGGCCGTTGTTCTTCACCCCGGGCGGCAGGCCGGTACGGATGAGCTTGAGGTTCTTGATGATCGAGTTGTCGCCCGCGAAGCGGTCGTTGCGGAAGCACCCCTTCGTGCCGAAGCAACGCCCCAGCTCGCCGTGGTAACCGGGGAGGCCCCACGCCACGGTCATGCGCGCGCTGCCGCCATCGCTCGTCTTGAAGAATGCCACTTCGCTGTGGAACGGGTTGCCGTAGGGATTCTTCCGCTCCTTGTAGACCGGATGGTCGCTCGTCGTGCCCACGCAGGAGACCTCCGTGAAGTGTCCGTGCGTGACGCACGTGTAGAACCCGTTGGAGTGCGTGGGATAGTACTGCGGCGGCAGGCCGATGCGCCATCCCTTGTACGAGCCGATCGATTTCCAATTGGGGTCGGAGTGGTGGAAGTACTCGCCCTCGGTGTAGGCGAGCTGGCCGAACCCGCCCGCCTCGTAGATGCGGCGCATGGCGATGGCCTGCGGACGGAACGCCGTCGTCTCGAAGAGCGCGTAGACGCGCCCTGACTTCTTCACCGCCTCGATCATCTTCGGCGCGCGGTCGAGCTGGCGTTCGCCGAGCAGCGCGGGCACGGCGCTGCACACATGATAGCCGCGGTCGAGGGCACGCAGCACGAGGTCCGCGTGGCTCGCCGCGTCCGTCGCGATGAACACGGCGTCCATGTTCTTCCCCTCCTTGTCGATCATCTCCTCGGCAGAGGGATACGTGCGCTTCGCGTGGACGACCTCGGCGAGCTTCTTGCAGCGCTCGGGGTCAAGGTCCGTGGCCGCCACCACTTCCACGTTCGGGTGGTCCTGGAAGGAGAACACCGCGCCGAACGTGCACACGCCGTAGCCCGCGATGCCCACGCGCACCTTCTTGTCGCTGAACGGCTCCCATGGACCGTCGGTTTTTGACTCGTTCGACTCGTCGAAACCCTGGATCTTGCCAACCGGCTCCCTCACGGCGGCCTTCAGGCTCGTCGCCGCGACAACTGCGGCCGATCCAATGAAGAAGTTCTTTCTTGAGATGTCCATATCAGCTCCTTCTGCGTTTGTTTGCGCGCAATTATACCATCCCGCGCCGTAATCCGCCACATTTCTTTGCGCCTGTCACTCGAAGCCTAACCCGCCGATGACTAGCGCGCCGCGTGCGTGAAGGAAAAGTTCTTGAAAAGGATTTCGTCCGTGGGAGCGGTTGCCAGGATGGCAAGGGCCGCCAGTTCGGTCTGGGCGAGGTCGAAGTCCGTCTCGAACGCCACTTCCCGACGCGCCCACTTGTCCGTAGGCGCGGGAACCTTTTGCTCGAACCTCTTCTCGTTGGAACACAAGACGATCGCCAGATCCGAGGGCGTCTCCGCCTTCACCTTGACGTCGAACGCCAGCCGCCAGGTGCCGTTTCCGCGTCGCAGGAAGGGATCCGTGAGGACGGCCTGGATGCCCGCCCTCCGTTCGCACTGGACGAGCCGGTAGATGACGGCGCCCTTGTCGTCTCGCCCCGTCGCCTCGAACTTCACGAGCCACGAGGGAACGCGCTGCCAGAGGCTCCGCACGCGCCCCGGCTCCGCCACGATGTTCGCGGCGGGGACCGTCTCGGCTAGGCGCTTCTCGCGCCGCCCCCTGATGTCGATCAACCGCCAGTCGCGTTGAAGCGACGCACCGATCCAGACCTTGTAGGGACACATCCAGTTCACGATATGCCGGTCGGGCGCCGCCACAACCGGCGTAGATTCGCCCGCGGCCGCCACCGACACGGAAATCTCGCCCGGGTCGCCGACCACCGTGCCGGACGGGAAAGCCGCCGCCTTCCGTCCGCCGAGCCAGAGGTTGGTGACGGCGAAAGTGTAGTTGCTCGTGACGAGGAACTTCGCCGGATTGTTCCGCACGGCAATGCTCACGCCGTTCGTCTGCCCGATCGCGCGCCAGTCGCTCCGGCCCGTGGAGAACGGGATCGCCAGGTCGCGGAACGCGAACGTCTTGGGCAACGTGCCCATGTTGTGTCCGAAGAAGAAGTGCGAGAAGAGCGTGCAGTCTACCGCCGAGAGGTTCGCGAAGAAGAACTGCTGCGTGAGGTGCGAGAGGTCCTGCGGACCCGGCTCGCGCTTCTGGAGGCCGCCGTTCATCTCGCTCCACTTGTTGTTCCGCCGCAAGACGCCGTTGTAGGTGTTGTTGATGAGCCCGTCGTCGGCGCGGAAGACGTCGACGTTCTCCAGCCGCGCGCCGTAGTTGTTGCTCTGCGGGAAGATCGCGGCGCAGGACGTGCCGAGGACCATGTCGCGGAAGACGGCGTCCCGCGTGCCGCTCACCACGAGCGCGTTGTCGCCCACGTAGAGCCACGCGCCCTCCACGCGCACGCCCGGGCCGCCGCACGTGATGCCGTCCGAGCACATCATCGAGGAAAGCGCGCGCACGTTGCGGTAGGTGACGTCCTTCGCCCAGCTGCAGTAGTTGAAGGTCCGCGCGTCGACGAGCTTGACGTCCTCCACCGTCACGCCCGGCGCGCTGACGCCGAGGAGCCCGCGCGTCGTGTTCTGCGTCTGGTCGAAGCGGAAGACGTCGGAAAGCGGGTCGAGCACCATGCCGCGTCCGTGGACGTACGTGCCGGGGCCGCGCACCTTGAGACGCGCGTTCAGCACCGCGCCGGGCGCAACGTAGATTTCCCTCACCTCCTTGCCCGTCGTGATGATGCCGTCGCGTCCGGGCGCGTCCAGCCAGCGGTCCACATACAAGACGCCGGGGGCGCCCTTCGCGGGCACCTTCGCAGGGTCCTCGGGCGCGTCACCGAACACGGAGAGGATCGTCTTATCGTAGTCGTTGAGCTGGATGCCGAACGAGGTCGGCTTCTCCAGCCACACGGAGATCACGCCGTCCGCGAACGCGCTCTTCAGGCGGAGCCGCGACGGAAACACCTTGTAGCAACGCACGTCCTCCGTCACGCGGATGTCCACGCGCACCGGCCCGCCCGAAAAGGCGAACTCGCAGAACCGGCGGTTCACATCGCCGCCGCGCGTCCGGGGATTCAGAATGGACTTCTCGCAGTGGTTGTACACGGTGAGCGGCTTCCTCACGTCACCCTGCACCACGCGGACGGCGTACGCGTAGTCGCGCTCGATCTGTTCGGGATAGTCGGGATAGACGACGAGTTCGGCATGCGCCGTCGCAAGGGCGAACACCGCGCCGACCCAACAGAGAATGCGGTACTTCATCTTAGCATGCCTCCACATCCTCCGTTGCGATCTGTTCGAGGATCTCCTGCGTGAGCGGCGCCACGCCTGCAAGACGCTGCGCCTGATGCTCGATCACACGCTCAAAGAGGTTGCGTGCGAAGCGGGCGTTGCCGAAATCGGAGTCCTTGGTCGCCACAGCCTCGGACAGACGCCGACGCAGGGCCTGTTGCGCGCCAGTCGTGCAGACATACTGGTTGCGTGACGCGAACGAGAGGAAGATCGCCATCAACTCGTCGGCCGTATAGTCCGGGAACTCGATGAACCGGCTGAAGCGCGACTTCAGGCCAGGGTTCGACGCGATGAACCGCGCCATCTCGTCCGTGTAGCCGGCCAACACCACGATCAGCCGATCGCGGTCGTCCTCCATGCGCTTGAGAAGCGTGGCGATGGCCTCGCGCCCGAAATCCTCCTTCGACTCGTTCACGAGCGTGTACGCCTCGTCCACGAACAGCACGCCGTCGAGCGCGGAATCGACCACCTTGTTCGTCTTCACGGCCGTCTGCCCCACGTATTCGGCCACGAGTCCGGAACGGTCGGTCTCCACGAGGTGCCCCTTCTTCAGCACGCCCAGGTCGCGGTAGATGCCGGCGAGAATGCGCGCGACGGTCGTCTTGCCCGTACCGGGATTTCCCGTGAACACGCAATGGTAGGAAATGGGCGCCACCTTCATCCCGTGTCTGCTCCGCTCGGAATTGATCGCGATCAACTGCGCGAGGGTGCGTACCTGCTCTTTCACGGGAGCGAGGCCGATCAGCTTGTCGAGCTCTTCCTTGGGGGACGGCGGCAACTCGCCCTGCGTGGACAACGGGGCGTTCCGTTGGGCGATCTCTTCGTACGAAACCGCCTTCGGCAACGCGGCGGCGGCTTGTTTGCCCTGCCGCATGATCTGCGCGAGCCATTCGCTTTCCTTAGGCGTGATCCGGCCGTCCGCCTTCGCGATAAGCGACGCCCAACGGTAGATCAGCACGGCATACCGCTGCGCGAACTCGGGTTTCGCCACATCGCGCCCGAAGATGACGCAGAAAAGCAGATCGTCTTCGTAGCCATCGGTCTTGACACACGAAGCGAACTTCCGAACGACTTCGGCTATGGGCTCAACCATTTGCTTTCGCCAAACGGGATTGAGCCAATCATAGACCAGCTGACCGTCACCGAGCCGCATGACCTTTGAATAGGCGATCAGCAGACCTATCAATTCAAGGTTGTTGAAATCTGAAAGAAAATGTCCCAACCTTTTGTAGCATCTGATCAGATCCTGTGCAACGAAGTAGCTAATTTTCCAGTACCCGAACGGGGAAAGCTGGTGAAGCGTTTCAACCGCATCCTCTGAAAAATCGTCCCCGAGACTCACGTGGTCAAGTACGTATTGTGCCTGAGGGTCTCTGTCCACCTCATTGAGGAAGGCGTGTATCTGGCCTGCGACGATCTGGATGTCGCGTAGGTACCTGTCTTCAGGACGACCGTTGCCAATCGGCCTTGCTGATTGAACACGTCGTGAACCAGCTTGCTTGGGCTCTATCCCTTTTAGACAGAACAGCAGGCCCACGACAAGGGCTATCAGGAGAAATATGATGAAATAGCCCATCGTTTCACCGCCTTTCCCTTTCTCCTTTCCGCAGGCAATACCCTTACCGAGAGACGATCGTCAGCCGATCCAGATCGGGCATCCAGGCCGTTGCATTGGAGAGGCGAATCGTGTGCACGCCCGCCGCGAGCGGCACCGTCACCTTGACCGTTCCGATCTTGCCCCCCGTCCCCGGCGTCGCGACGCGCGTCGCCGCACCGCCGTCGATCGAGAGGTCGAACGCGCGGTCCTCAGGCGCAGCGTAGTCGAAAGCGAGGACGTACTCGCCCGCCGCGTCGACCTTCACGTCCTTCCAGACGAGATCGTTGGACGCACGGTTGCCGATGTAGCGCACGTACACGCCGCCCGACGCCTCCTTCATCTGGTCGGGGAAGGCCGTGCCGGCCTTGGTCGCGTCCCACAGCTCCTGATAGTCGGTGAGGAACGCCGTCTCCGCCTCGTAGACGGTCCGTTGCAGACGCGTCTCGGCGTCGAAACGATAGAACTTCGTCGCATGCGGCGCAACCTTGACCGAAACGTGATCCGTGAAGCGCCCCACGTCGGCCATCTCCACGAGGTCAAATGCGTCGACCGCCCCGCCGAGGTCGAGTGCGGCCGCGCGGACGGTGAACTCATGTTCTGCGTCTGAACCGTTGTAGAGCGCCACGTAGCGCGAGCGGCCGAACTTCTCGCAGGCGTCCTTTACGAGGATGTACGCGTCGCCGTCGCGTGCAACGACGTAGCCCTGGAGCCCGAGGTCGTTCTGGTTCATCGCGAGGAGGTAGGGGTTCGTGATGAGCGCCTTCGTGGAGGCGGGGATCGTGCGCACGTCGCAACCGATCAGGAGCGGCGAGGAGAGCATGCACCACATGCCAAAGTGGGTGGTTTCCTCGTCGGGCGTGAGGCCCGTGTCGCCGTGCTTGCCGAAGATCGACTTGACCGCGCCCTTGAGCTGGCCGACCTCCAACATGTCCATGTCATTGTAGTGGCCCGGACGCGCATAGGCGCTCAGATAGAGGTTCTCGCCGATGAGGTCCTTGACCGACTTCCAGTTCGCGCGAATGTCCTTCGTCGTGCGCCACGACTCGGCGATGTCGGCCGCCCACGTGCCGGGGAACGCCCAGCGGCAGAGGTTGAGACGCACGTCCGTGCGTCCCGTCGCCTTGATGGCGTTGGCGATCTCGGTGTAGCGGACCTTCTCGTTGAGCTTGAGCTTGCCGCCGCCGCAGTAGTCCACCTTGATGAAGTCGAAGCCGAGGTCGTTGAAGTGAAGCTTGCAGTCGGCCGCGTCATGTCCGTAGAGGCCGGCGCCCACGCCGCCCTTGTCCTTGCCGCCCGAGCCGCTGCCGCCCCACATGCTGCCGCACGTGTCGGCGCCGGCGTCCGAGTAGATGCCGGCCTTCAGTCCGAGCGCATGGATGCCGTCCACGGTCGGCTTCATGCCGTTGGGGAAGCGCTGCGGGTGGAAGCGGAGGATGCCGTCCTCGCCGTGTCCCCAGAAGAAGCCGTCGTCGATGTTGACGTAGGTGTAGCCGGCGGCCTTCAACCCGTTCGTCGCCATCGCGCGGGCGGTTTCGAGGATGATCGTCTCGGAGATGTCGACGCCGAAGGTGTTCCAGCTCGACCAGCCCATGAGCGGACGGAGTTTTGGATCGCGCGCGGGCGGGATCTTCGCCGCGTCCAGCAACTGCGCCGCGCGCGCGGCCACCTCGTCGCGGCTCGCGCCCTCCAGGCGGCACAGGTTCACGTACGCCTTGCCTGCGGCGAGGTCGATGCGGATGCGCTTGTCGCACTTCGGGCATTCCCGGAACTCGACGCGGGAATCCGCGGCGTGTGCAACCGCCGCCACCGCGGCGGCGAGAAACATGAGATTGGCCATTCGTTTCATCATGCGTGTCCTTTTTGTACGGGGATTAGTATACCATACCCATTACCGATGAGAATCAGGAAGGGACAGATCGAAGTAAATGTTGCCGGCGCGGGGACGGAAGGTGAAGCCGCTTGGGGTTGGAGCGACATCGGCGCGACAGCCCATTTCGTAGCGGAAGCCTTGGAACGCAAACGACAGCTGGTCGCCGTGCAGGTTTGTCGTCTGGCGGAACGCGGGCGCGTAGTCCGCAGTCAGCGTGGCACCTTCCACGCGGATGCCGCGCTCGTCGAAGACGACCTTCGCCGTCGAGCCGTCCGCGCGCGTCGCGACGACGGCGAGCGTGTCGCCTGCGCCGACCGCGGGATCGAGGCGCTTGAAGTCGCCGTCAAAGGACATGACGCCGGAGACGCCGTTCGTCCGGAAGAGGAACTCGTCGACCACCGGCGGCGTGAAGTAGTTCGCCTGCCAACCCGTGCAGACCTTGTCGAGGAACGGCTCCTCGAACGCGTCGCTCATCTTGTGGATGTCGCGGAAGTAGAGCCAGTTGCCGTCGCGGAAGAGATTCGCGCGGTAGAAGCAGCTGTTGTACCAGATGCTGTTGCGGTCGGCGCCGGACCAGTCTTCGAGGGCGACTTGCGTCTGCGGACAGTTCTGCGGATGGTCGGCCTTGAAGCGGCGGGCGGTCTCGCCCATCGTCTCCACGGCGAGTGTGCCGGCGTCGCGCGCGGCGGCGATGCGTTCGCACTGGTAGGGCAGGCCCTGCTTGATCTTCGCCCAGCCGAAGCTGTTCTCCTGTCCGGTCTGCATGTAGGAGAGGTTGAGCAGGCCGGGCGCGGAGGTGTAGACGCGGAAGTACCAGTCGACGATCGACTTCACGTTGCCGCCGGCCCAAACGGGCTCAAGGGTGGGGCAGCCGCTCTTGAACGGATAGTCGGGGAAGCGTTTCTTCGGGTTCGCGTAGTTGTAGATCGGGTCGGGCGTGAGCATCTTGAAGACCGGCGCCTGCACGGCGTTGGACATGTCGACGGCGGCGGAGAGCATGTTGCGGCGCGAGGGGTAGTACGCGCCGTTCGAGTAGCCGCCGCGCAGGCCGTAGGCGTCCGTGTTGTCCTGCTCGCGGCAGATGCAGAAGCCGTCCACGCCGTAAGTTTTGACCATGTAGTCCATCGACCAGGCGTCGAGCAGCCACGAGCCCACGCTCTTCGGATAGTATCCGAAGTCCGCCTTGAACCGAGCGAAAGCCGCGTCGATGAGCGCCTTCCGCTCGGCGTGCGTGTAGGCCATCAGGAAGCCGGGGTTGATGAACCAGTCCCAGTCCCACGAGGGGGCGTGTTTCGGACGCCACGGAAGGCCGGCCGCCTCGTTGAGCGGACGCGACATCTCGAACCACAGGCCGAACTCCGTCAGCGCCGGATCCGACTTCGCAGCCTCCGCGCGCAGCTCCGGGTCGATCAGCGCGTCGTACTGGAAGAGGATCGTGTTCTTGAGCTTGTACTTGCGGTTGAGCGCCACCTCCTCGCGCAGCGCCTCCGCGTACCAGGCGCGCGGCTGGCGGGGATCGAGCGCACGCACGAAGTTCACGACGTTCATCACGGCGCGCGGCGCCTTTGTGGAAGGACGCTCAGCGGCCACGCACGCGCCATTCGAAACCAGCGTTGCGAGACAGGCGACTCCCGCCATCAAGAACATTCGCATCGTTCCCACCTCCTACTGTTGTTTGGGCATTTTGGGGAAGCGCGTAATCGTGAAGTTCTTCGCGCCGACGACCGGGAACTGTCCGTCGCCCCACGGCTGGTGCCACACGAGCGAGCCGCGCAGGCGGTTCTCGGGATCCTGCACGCCCGTCACGAGTTCCGACACCTTCGGCAGCAGGCCGCGCCCGCTCTCGAAGTTCACCGAGCCGACGATCACGTTGCACGGCGCGCGGGCGTGTCCGAAAAGGTTCGTCGTCGTGGTGGAGAGGATCACGCGGTTGTGCTGCGCCACCACGTGGTTGATGACGGAGAGGTGCGTGGCGTCGTGGAACACGATCCCCTCCTCGCAGTTGTGGACGTAGAGGTAGTCGGCCACGACGTGCTCGCCGAGCACGAGTCCGTAGCGGAATCCCTGCACGGCCACGTTGCTCAGCACCTGGTTGTCGTTCTGGTCGCCGGACATCATCAGCCCCACGGTGTGGCAGGGGTTCGGCTGGAGCGATTTCTTGAGGATCGTGTCGCCCACGTTGTCGTCAAGGCAGAACTGCGAGTCGCGCACGATCGCGCGGGAGCTGTTCTGCAGGTTCACGCATCCGCCCTTCGGGTACATCGTCTCCTTGTCGAGGTGCGCGCGGAATTCAAGGTTCGCGATGGACACCTGCGCAATCGAGAACTTGCCCTTGCAGGAATTTCCCTGCACCGTCGAGAGGATCGTCCACGGGCGGGCCGTCGGGGCGTGCTCCTCGGGCGGCGTCCAGTCCGAGAAGAGGCACGTGTTCGGCATCCTCATCTCCCCGAAGCGCGTCGGCCTGAAGTTGGACTTCACGGACTCCGGCGGACGCACCTGGTAGGAGTAGAGCAGCTTGCACGGCATCTCGCCCTCAAACGCGATGTTAAGCCCCGGGACGGGCGGGATGACGAGCTGGCCGCGGCAGGGCTTCCCCTCAACGAACTCCCGCCCCGGTCCCGCGATGCGGTAGCCCTTCGGGGAGTAGGGGACGACGATCTTGCCCGCGCCCTGCGCGGCCACCGCGTCGATGGCCGCCTGGAACGCGGCCGTGTCGTCCGTCACGCCGTCGCCCTTCGCGCCGAAATCGCGTACGTTCACGGCGCCGCCCGCCCCCAGCGCGAACGCCACCGCCATGCAAACCGTCATTCTCTTCATCTTTTGCCTCCGTTGTCGGACACACAGTATACCACATCTGCTCCGAGCAAGACCTCGCCAGCCTTAAGTGACTCCATCAACATATTGTACGGACGCCGTACCGGGGAAAGTTGCCGTCAGAGGTTACCACGGTAAAATTGTTGGCAAGCGCTGTGGCAATTATGAAACGATCCGCAGGATCTTTATGCAACCACGGCAATTCCGCAGCTTTCAACATGTCATCTGATGACAATTTTAGGACATCAATGTCATACAGCCGCACAACCGCATTGAACCATTCCCTTGCCGTACAAGGCAATACGATCTTTCCTTTGGACACCTTTACCGCGATCTCCCATGCCGACACTGGCGAGACACAAACCATCAGCGCATCCGAAATGGCAGATCGGGCGGCCTTCGACAGGTTGCGGCTTCCGGACGCTAGCCACAGCAGGGCACAAGTGTCAAGCAGCAACGTCTCAGTCATTCATCGCCTCCCA
>JAFRNO010000048.1 GCA_017430155.1 Kiritimatiellia bacterium
ACCGAACTGGTCGGCACGATGCCCGCCGGGGAGAGGTCCTTCACCTTCGGCAGCGGCTATCTGCACTTCAACTCGGAGGCGATCAAGAATGCGGTCAATGCCGGACAGCTTACCGTGGAGATCGTCACGAAGGAAACGGGATCGTTTCAGGGCAACGGGGGATTCGTCGCCTTCGGGAAGGCGACGCGAGGTTTCTGGTTCTACCAGGGACAAGGCGCTTTCATTTCGACCTACTCCTACCACGCCGCAGTCTCCGGAGAATACAAAAACTATGCTTTGAGCGCTCACAATGTCACGACGTTTTCGTTTCTCTTGTCATCCGGCGTGGAAGATTCCACGCTTGGCGTCGACGGAGCCTCCCCGTACGCCTGGGCAAAGATATACCGCTACGCAACGGACATGACCGATACCGACTGCTACCTTGGCACCATTGCGGGAAACTGGCTGAATACGAAGGCGAAGGCGCATGTGTTCTCCATCCGGGTTTATTCCCGCAAGCTCTCGACGGCGGAAGTCACGGCGAACGGCGCGGTCGACCGGCTCCGCTTTGGCGCAAGCCCCGCCACCGGCGACGACGCGCTGTTCCAACCGTCTGATGCGGGCGAGACGGCGCGGAGCTACGTGCAGGACGGCCTCCTTGCGCAGTGGGACGGTATCGAGAATGCCGGCTGGGGCGTCCATGACGCGTCCGCCGCCAAGCCGGTCGAGCTGGTTTCCGGCCTCGCGACGGAACTGACGGGCACGATGGCGGCCGACGACATTTCGTTCAACCTCGGCTCCGGGTACCTGAAGTTCAAGTCGGCGGCGATCATGGCGGCGATCAATTCGGGGGCGGCAACCATTGAGATCGTGACCAGCAAGAACGGGGCGTACAAGCACAACGGCGGATTTTTCGCCTTTGGCGAGGCAACGCGCGGCTTCTGGCTCTACCAGCAGAACGAGGCGTTCTGCAACGCCTGCTCCTACCACGGCGACAATTCGCAGTACACGGTGTTCCGCCACAACCTGGACGGGACGAACACGCTTTCGTTCGCGTTGTCCGGCGCAACGACGAACCGATGGTACCTGAGCGGCGTGGCCGCCGGTTCGATCAGCCGGTATGGCACCGACGTCGCCGAGGACGCCGACTGCTACATCGGAATGCTGGCGAGCTACAACGCGATGCCGGTGGCCAAGGTGTTCTCCATCCGCATCTACCGCAGGACGCTGACTCCGGCCGAGATCGCGAAGAACGCCGCCATCGACCGCCGCCGGTTCTCCGGGCGTGGCGTGGCCGGCGCGGCCAGCTACGTGCGCAGCGGCCTGATCGCCCAGTGGGACGGCGCCGAGAACAGGGGATTCGGGTTGCATGACATATCGTCCGTCCATCCGCTGGAACTGGGCTCCGGCTACGAGACGTCGCTGACCAACACCGTGCCTGCCGACGGCAAGGCGTTCATCCTCGGCTCCGGGTACCTAAAGTTCCATTCGCAGGAGATCATCGACGCGCTGAACGCGGGCCATGCGACGGTGGAGCTGGTCATCGCGAAGAACGGCGATGCGGCCTATGTGCGGAACGGCGGGTTCGTCGCCTTCGGAAACCAGACCCGCGCCTTTTGGCTCTACCAGCAGGGCACTTGGCTGCTGCGATCCGTTTCCTACCATGCCCCCACGTCGGGGAATCAGGCGGACGGCGTCTTCAAGGAAATCAATTTCGAAGCCGAGGGAACGAACTCGCTCTCGTTCCTGTTGTCTAACGCGGCCAGTTCCTCCTACACGACCAACGGCGTCTACGCCGGCACCCTCCCTCGTGCGAACACCGACACGCAAAACGACGACTGCTTCATCGGACTGCTCGCGAACTACAACACGATGCCGAGGGCGAAGGTGTTTTCCATCCGCGTCTACGACCGGGTGCTGACCGGCGCGGAACTGGAGAACAACCAGATCGCCGACCGCCTGCGCTTCAACCTCCACGACTGGACGTCCGCCTCCGCGCCGTCGGCCGGCGCGAACGCGCGCGTCGCGGGCGAGGCCGTGACGGCGGACGGCTCGTTCGACCTTGCTTTGCTCGCTTTGGAGAACGGCGGGACGGTGAACATTCCGGCGGACCAGACCGTGGGCACGCACGTGCTGTTGACGAACGGCGTTGCGGTGGCGCGTGGCGGCTACACGGGATCCGGCAACCGTGGGACGCGGGTGGACTGGCTCACGGGGCCGGGGCTGCTCCGCGTGGCCGGCGGTCTGGGAGAGCCCATCCCCGCCGAGTCGGACTTCCCGGTACGCGGCGTCACGGTCATAATCCGGTGAGAAAACCTTCGTTGCAGACGGCGTGTGACGAAAGCCCCGTTTCGGACGTTAATGTGTAAGCAACAGCGCGCGAGGGAGAACGGAGATACTTGCATGACATACTTCACGTCAGACCAGCATTTCGGGCACTTCAACATCATCCGGCTCTGCCAACGGCCGTTCGGGTCGCTGGAGGAGATGGACGCGGTTCTGCTCGAACGGTGGAACGCGAAGGTCAAACCCGCCGACGAGGTCTATGTCCTCGGTGACCTGTTCTTCCGGTGCGCGGATCCTGAACCGATCCTGAAGGTCCTCGCCGGGCGAAAGCATTTGATCCTGGGAAACCACGACCATACCTGGACGAAGCGCGTGCGGCTCGGGGATTATTTCGAGAGCGTCCAGACGCTGAAGGAAGTTGAAATCGACGGGCGTATCCTGACGCTCTGCCACTACCCGATGCTCAGCTATCCGCAGGCGCGGCGCGGGTTCATGGTCTACGGGCACATCCACAACAGCGTGCATGACGACTACTGGCCTCTCATCGCGCGACGTTCGAGGATGTTCAACGCCGGGGTGGACGTGAACAACTTCGAGCCCGTCGGCTTTGACGAGCTTGTCGAAAACAACCGCCGATTCATCGAGCGGCACCAGGCCGATGCCAAGGCCGATCCGTTGTCGCTTCTCTGCATCGAGGCGTGAAAAGGAGAAATCGTGGAAATCGGAAAAACGACGGAAAACGACGTGCCGACGATCATGCGGATTTACGAGACGGCGCGCAGGTTCATGGCTGAACACGGCAACCCGAACCAGTGGGGACCGACGAACTGGCCGCCGGAGCGCCTC
The DNA here is from genome assembly GCA_017430155.1 of Kiritimatiellia bacterium. GTDB lineage: Bacteria > Verrucomicrobiota > Kiritimatiellia > RFP12 > UBA1067 > RUG572. The sequence goes on from JAFRNO010000048.1 coordinate 3,112, forward strand.
ATACGCTCAGACATCGCGTCAGGAGAGAGTTATGTCTGCCGCACCGGAGGGAGGATCGTCGGAACGTTCTGCTTCCGCATGGGCGCGGACGCCGAACCGGCCTATCGCGCAATTGAACAGGGCTCCTGGCGCGACCCGAGTCCATACGGCGTGGTGCATCGGCTGGCCAGCGACGGCAGCGTCAGGGGCGTTGGACGCGCCTGCATCGAATGGGCGTTCGCGCAATGCGGGCATCTCCGTATCGACACGCACCCCGACAACACGGTGATGCAGGATCTCCTGGCGAAGACCGGCTTCACGCGGTGCGGCGTCATCCATGTCGTCGAGGACGACAATCCGCGCTTTGCCTACGAGCGCGTGGCCGCAGCGGGCGAGTCGATAGGCGCTCGTCCCACGACCTTTGTCTGATGTCCTTTGTCCTCTGTCCTCTGTCCTCTGCCCTCTGTCCTTTGTCTTCTGTCCTAGGACAGAGGACACAGGACAGAGGACAAAGGATTTAGGACTTTGGACATAGCGTTGGCGATTTTGCAGTTGCTTCTCTCAAATGAGTTTTGATAGAATACTGCCGCAAAAGAATCTCCAGATTCTAAATTCTGGTTAAAACGAGAATCCGGAGGTTCTTTTCTTGACTTGAAGGAGTAAGGCGAACCTATGACAGACGAGGACATAGAAAGGATTTATCGGATATCTGCCGACAAGATATCCGAGACATCGCTTGCGCTCAAGCGTTATGCCTATGACGCCATTGATTGGGACTGCCGTTTGATCGGCCTTCGCGGTGCGCGTGGTGTCGGCAAAACAACGCTTCTGCTTCAGAAGATTCTCGAGAGCGGAGTGGAGCGGGATACGTCGCTTTATTTGTCGCTCGACAACGTGTGGCTAGATGTAAAGGAAATATATCTTTTGGCCGAACACCATGTTCAGCACGGCGGAACACGGCTTGTGCTGGACGAAGTTCACTATGTCAAGGATTGGCAGCGAATCATCAAGAATCTCTATGATGACTTTTCGGGACTCAGGATTGCCTACACGGGATCGTCGTTGCTTCGCCTGAAGGCGAGGCAGGGGGATCTTTCGCGCCGCCAGGTCGGATATGAATTGCCGGGGTTGTCGTTTCGCGAGTTTCTGAAGTTCGAGGGCGTAATGGACAGAGGCCCGATCCCGCTGGGCGACATCCTGTCCGGACATTTGGAGATCGCGCGGGAAATCACCAGGAAGGTCAAGATCCTTCCGCTGTTTGAACGCTACTTCAGATTCGGGTATTATCCGTTCTTTCGCGAGGGCGTCGCCAAATATGAAGAACGGATCCGCCAAGTGGTAAATCAGACGCTTGACAGCGACTGGCCGAGCGTTGAGGACATTACGACGGAAACCATCCGCAAGGCCCGCAAGATGTTGCGCATCCTCGCCGCACTTCCGCCGCAGACGCCGAAAATGAACAGGCTATATGCCGAGCTTGATACCGAGCGGCAGCATGGCCTGAAAATTCTTTATGCGCTTGAACGCGCGGGGTTGCTCAATCTACTCGCGTCCGACTTTGACGCGCTCGACAACTTGTCGTCGCCCGAGAAAATCTATTGCGAGAACACGAATCTGATGTACGCGCTCACGTCGGATGCCGACATCGGCACGGCGCGGGAAACGTTCTTCGCGAATCAGGTGTCGAACGGACACGTCCTCACGTATCCGAAGAAAGGAGATTTTCTGGTGGACGGCCGCTGGCTGTTTGAAATCGGCGGCAAGGGGAAGGGCTTCGCCCAGATAAAGGACATGCCCGACAGCTATGTTGTCAATGACGGCGTGGAGGTGGGCATCGGCAACAAGATCCCTCTCTGGCTTTTCGGATTTATGTATTGATCCAGGCGGCTGGCGGCAATGCGTAAGCCATCTTCCAAGGAGACAATTCGATGAAAAAACAGTTGGTTCTCGCAATGGCTGCAGTTCTGGCATGTGCCAGTCTGGTCCCTGCACAGGACGCGCCCTCGGGCTCGAAAGCAACGAAAGGGGGTGGCTTCTACAACTATGGAATGCTGCTTGGCGTGCCGCCTTTCATAGAGGACGTGGAGACCCTCAGCCGTGATGCCAAGGAGCTGTTCCGTGACGGCATCATCGATTCCGTGGCGTTGAGTTGCCCCATTGTGCCGAGGGGCGATCCCCCGACAAACAAGGCGGACGCTTTCGCGGAGATGTTCCGCGCGCTCCGAAAACGCCTGGAGGGAAGCGGCATCCCGACGGGCATCCTGCTCTACGCGACGATGGGGCACGGAGGGTCCAGCACCATGCCTTCCCCATTCCAAAAAATCATCCTGGGGCGCAATGGAAAGGTAAGTGCCTTCTTTTGTCCCGAAGACGAGAAGTTCTGCGAATACATCGGGCAGAACATCCGCAAACTGGGACAGGAGAAGCCTGTCTTCTTCATCGTGGACGACGACGCGCGCCTGCTGACCCTCCGCCAGGGGTGCTTCTGCCCTCTGCATGTCGACCGTTTCAACCGCCTCCATTCCACCACGTATTCGTCCGAGGAGCTCCGCAAACTCGTGTTCAAGGACACCGCGCTCGCGCACCAGTACGACGACCTGCTGCGGCAGACGATGGAGAACTACTTCCGCGGCGTGCGCAAGGCAATTGACGACATCTCTCCCGACATCCATTGCGGCTTGTTCGCCTGCGTGCAGGAGGCGCGGCACAGCGGCAGGTTCGCGGAAATCCTGGCTGGGAAGACGGGCCATCCGATGGTGCGCATCAACAACGGCCGCTATCTCTCGGACAGGCAACGGGACGTCCCCGCGTGGCTCCGCA
>JAFRNO010000373.1 GCA_017430155.1 Kiritimatiellia bacterium
ACGCGCTGTACCGTCCGGGCCCGCTCGCCTACATCCCCACGTTCATCGCCCGCAAGCAGGGGCGCGAGCCGATCGCGTACGACCATCCCCTGATGGAGACGTACCTGAAGGACACGTACGGCGTGACGGTGTACCAGGAACAGGTGATGTTGCTCTCGCGTCTCCTCGGCGGCTTCACGCGCGGCGAGTCGGACAAGCTCCGCAAGGCGATGGGCAAGAAGCAGCTCGCCGTGATGGAGGAGCTGAAGGTCAAGTTCGTGGAGGGATGCCTCGCGAACGAGAAGTTCCGCATCGACAAGTGGAAGGACGAGAAGGAGGCGCGCAAGCTCATCGACAAGATCTGGGACGACTGGAAGGCGTTCGCGAGCTACGCGTTCAACAAGTCCCACGCCGTGTGCTACGCCTGGGTGGCGTACCAGACCGGTTACCTGAAGGCGCACTACCCGGCCGAGTTCATGTGCGCGCAAATCTCGTCCGAAATCGGCAACTTCGACAAGCTCCCCGGCTTCGTCGCGGAGGCCGCCGCGATGGGGCTCGAGGTGAAGCCGCCGGACGTCAACCTCGCCTACGCGCGCTTCTCGCCCGTCAAGGGCGAGAAGGCGATCATCTACGGCATGGCCGGCGTGAAGGGCGTGGGCGCGGCGGCGGCGGACGCGATCGTGGAGGAGCGCGAGAAGAACGGTCCGTACAAGGGCCTCATGGACTTCTGCTCGCGCCTCGCCTCCGCGAACGTCGTGAACAAGCGCGTGCTGGAATGTCTCGTGCGGTGCGGCGCGTTCGACTCGCTCATCGAGGCGAACCCCGGCATGCACCGCGAGCGCTACTTCAACAACATCGACTTCTGCATCCAGCGGTCGTCCAAGCTCGCGAAGGAACGCGCGAAGGGACAGCTTGACTTCTTCGGGGCGATCGCCGGGGACGACGATTCGAGCGACAAGGACCTCGCGGACTGTCCGAAGACGTGGCCGATGGCGCAGCGCTACAAGGACGAGCGCGACCTCATGGGCATCTACATGACGGGGCATCCCCTCGGCGTGTACCGCCACGTGCTGCCGTCGCTCTCCACCTTCAAGCCGTCCGAGCCGCCGGAAATCCCGATGATGGAGGAGGTCGGCGCGGACCGTCCGCTCCGCGTGGCCGTGCGTCTCGCGGGCATGCTCAAGGCCTGCACCGTTCGCATGGGGAAGCCGAAACCCAAGATGGACCGCGGGCGCGTGGTGAAGGACGCGGACGGCCAGCCGGTGATGGAGCCGCCGCAGCCTTGGGCGATCCTGCTCATTGACGACGGCGGCGACGTGGACCAGGAGGCGCTCGCCTTCGCGAAGACGTTCGCCACGATGAAGGAATGGCTGCCGGCGCAGGTGGACCAGCCCGTCCTCGTGTGCGGCGAGCTGTCGCACCGCACGGACCGCGACACGAAGGAGGAGACGCCGGAGATCCAGTTCATCGTGCGCGAGGCGTATCCGCTCGCGGAGGGCATCCGCAAGTTCTCCACGGGCCTCCACCTCTCGGTGCGTTACGAAGACCCGAACCTCCTCGCCCGCGCGGCGGCGCTGAAGGAACTCGCCGCCGCCCATCCCGGCGGCGTGAAGGTGTCGCTCGACGTGACGTGGGCGAACGGCCGCACGGCGGAGATCGACTGCGGAGCCGGCGGCGTGAATCCCACGCCCGAGTTCCTCGCCGCGCTCGAGAAACTCCAGAAGGGCGACGACTACCGCCTGACGACGGTGAAGGACGTCTTTCTCCAGCCGCCCGAGCCCAAACGCTGGGAGAAGCGGTTCTAGTCTTTCCCAGGAACGGCCGCTTGTGCTATACTATTGGACCGAAGGACGATTTCTGCCATGCTCTACCTCCTCGCTGACACGCTTGAAAAGTACTGGGGCCCGTTCCGCCTCCTGCGGTCGCACGCCCTCTTGCTGGCCACCGGCACGATGTTGGCCGCTCTTGTCGTTTTGCTGCTGCTGCCGAAGCTGTGGCGTTTCTCGCCGCACGACCACGGCAAGGCCATTCTCGGCAAGGACGGCATGGTGTCCGCCGGCAAGCCCACGGGCACGGGCCTGTGGGTGACGCTGCTCGTGCTGCCGATCCTCTTGCTGGTGCTGCCGCTCTCGGTGCCCGTGCTCGGCATGCTCTTCTGCATGTACGTGGCGATGGTGTGCGGCTATCTCGACGACCGTTCCGAAAAACCCTGGGGCCAGCTCAGGAAGGGGCTGCTGGACGCCGTGGTCTGCCTGGGCGTCGCGTACTTCGTGTGGTCGGCGCTCGGCGGCCAGGTGTGGGTGCCGTTCGTGAAGGGAGAGTGGGTCATGCCGTGGTGGGCGTACATCCCCAGCATGGGCCTCGCGCTCTTCGTCGTGATGAACGCGACGAACTGCTCGGACGGCGTGGACGGCCTCGCCGGGACGCTCACGATCATCTCGCTCTTGGCGCTTGCGGCGTTCCTCTACCTCGTGATCGGCTACCGTCCGGTGGCGGACTACCTGCTCGTGCCGCACAACTACCTGGCGGTGCGATGGGCGATCCTCCTCATGACCGTGGCGGGCGGTTTCGCGGGCTACCTGTGGTGGAACGCCGAACCGTCGAAGGCGCTGATGGGCGACGCGGGCTCGCGTTTCCTCGGGCTGCTGCTCGGCGCGGGCGTCCTCGTGACGGGGAACCCGTTCCTCATCTTCGCGTTCGCGCCGGTCGTGCTGGTGAACGGCGGAGGCGGGATGGTGAAGATCCTGCTCCTCCGGTTCTTCCGCAAGTGCGGGCTCGACGTGCGACCGCCCGCCGAGCTCCAGCCGGAAGAACGGAAAAACCGGAATGTGCTCGTGAAGGCGGTGTGGAAGGTCCGCTTCCCGCTGCACGACCACTGCAAGAAGGAGCTGCACTGGACGAACGCCCAGGTCCTCATGCGCTTCGTGCTCCTCCAGGCGTTCCTCATGCCCCTCGTGTTCGTCCTGCTCGTCAAGATCCGCTGATGACCATCAAGAGACACATACCTGCGGCGGGGGCGGCCGCGCTGAGCGCCGCGCTGCTGGCCACGGCGTTCCCGCCGTTCGGCGAGACGGCCGCCATCGCGGTGGCGATCGCCCCGTTGCTGGTCGTCGCGCGCGTGGCCTCGCCGAAGAAAGCGGCGTGGACGTGGTTCGGCGGCGGCTTCGCCTTCTGGTTCGCGACGCTGGGGTGGATGCCGGCGATCTGCAAGAACGACGGCCCTTGGCCGCTCGTGGGGCTGGGCTGGTTCGGCCTGGCGGCGCTCTGCGCAGGGTATTTCGCGCTCTTCGGCTGGCTGGACGCCCGCGCGTGGCGGCGCTTCGGCCGGTGGGGGCTCGCGTTCGAGCCGGTCCTCTGGGCCGGCGTCGAATGGCTGCGCGGGTGGCTTTTCACGGGCTTCGCGTGGAACTATCTTGGCACGGCGCTCGTGCCCATACCTGATTTCCTCGTGCCGGCGCGCGTGGGCGGCGTGTATCTCGTGAGCGCGCTCGTGGTGCTGGTCAACGGCGTGTTCGCCACGCTCGCCTGCCGAGTCGTCGCGCAGATGCGGCGGGAGGCGCCGTCCGGGCGCCGCTGGACGCGTTCGCTCGAAACGGCCTTGCCGCTCGCCGTCGTGCTGCTGGTTTCGTGGGCGGCGCGTCCGGCGCCCGACGGCGCGCCCGTGGCTCCGGTGCGCGTCGCGCTCGTCCAGCGGAACGCGCCGTGCGTGTTCCGCGCGGGGCGTGAACGCCAGGATCCGGTGGAGGCCTACAGGCGGCTGGTGGAGGTGGCGTCTCCGGCGAAGCCGGATCTCGTCGTGTGGGGCGAGAGCGGGATGTCGGAGTTCGGGTATCTCGCGGGCGAACGCGCGCAGGGCGCTGCGAAGTATTTCTCGAATCTCGCGGGCGGGGCGTCGCTTCTTGCGGGCGGCGACTGGCGCGTGACGACGAACGGGACGGTGCGCTTCTACAACAGCGCGGGGCTCTACACGCCAACGGGCGACGGCATGGACTTGCAGGTCTACGCCAAGCAGCACCTCGTTCCGTTCGGGGAGTACATCCCGTTCGACAAGTGGATCACGCCACTGCAAAAGCTCTCGCCCATCGGCGTGTCGCTCCATTCCGGCGAGGCGAAGGTGTTGGAGGTGCCGGTGGGCGGACGCCTCGGCGAGGCGACCCTACCAGGTGGTCGTGTCGTGAAGGTGGCGCCGCTTATCTGTTTCGAGGATACGCTGCCGTCCCTCGCGCGGAAGGGTGCGGAGCTGGGCGCGCAGGCCATCGTGCTCATCACGAACGACAGCTGGTTCTCGCATTCCTGGGAGGCGGAACAGCATGCCTGGCAGGCCGTCCTGCGCGCGGTGGAGACCGGAATCCCGGTCATCCGCGTGGGAAACTCGGGCGTGACGGGCGTAATCGAGGCGTCCGGCCGCGCGCGTTGGCTGATGGACGGCGCGGACCGTCCGCTCGTTGACGCCTCCGGTTGTCAGATTGAAACGGTGCAGGTGCGGTTGGCCCCCCGCCTGACGCCGTATGTGCGGTTCGGGGACTGGCCGCTGCTGGTCCTTTTCGCCGCTTCCCTGGCGGGCCTGTTTATGGTAAAATATAGACATGAAAACGACTGATAACTGTCCTTGTGCCTCCGGCAAGCCGTACGGCGAGTGCTGCGAGCCGATCATCGGCGGCAAGCGGGCGGCCGCGACCGCCTCCGAGCTCATGCGCGCGCGCTACAGCGCCTATGCGGTGGGCGACGTGAAATTCCTTTACAATTCCTCAGGGCCCGAGGTTCAGGCCGATTTCGACGAGAAGACCACGCGCGAGTGGTCGAAGTCGGCCACCTGGCAGGGAATGGAGATCATCGAGACCGAGCGCGGCGGCGAGACGGACGACGACGGATACGTGTCGTTCATCGCGCGCTACACGGCGAACAACCAGGCGTGCGAGCACCGCGAGCGTTCCTATTTCAAGAAGATCGACGGCGCGTGGCGCTTCATCGACGGCCAGATCGACACTGGCACGCCCTGGCACCGCGAGGAGCCGAAGATCGGGCGCAACGACCCGTGCCCCTGCGGCAGC
>JAFRNO010000374.1 GCA_017430155.1 Kiritimatiellia bacterium
CTTTCCGACGAAGCCATGATGGAGAGCATCGACGCATACGCGTCCCAGCTTACCCCGCTCATGGATGAGGAATACCGCCTCTGGCCACCGGAGGGATGGGATGGCGACTACCGGTCCGCCGTACAGCGACTAAAGGAAATCGTCCTGGCGCGTCTCAAGACCGTGGACAATCATTTCAAGTGACATGCCGCCGGCATAAGCCAAACATGTAGCTCCGCTTCACGAGCCCTGGCCACCGGGATCGGTTCTGCCACTCCGACCTGCGCTGGAAGTGATATGACCCGAGTTTGACAGAACCTGATTAGGTTTTTCCGTTCCCAGTCCCTCCGCCCTTTGCGCCATCCAGTTGGAATGGCGCATTTTTTTGTGAAACAGTCCTTGACTTCAGCCGGCCGGCATGCTATAATTCTTACATAACATAATAACCCAATAGCAGCCATGACGATCGAACTCTTCAAGAACCACGGCATACCCTACCTCCGGCTCATTGAGTCGCGGGGCGTGGAGAATCGGGGCGGGAAGGCCGTCCAGCGGCGCAAGTGCGTGCTCTCCATAGGGCCGCTCTCGCGCCACGACGACGGCAAGCCGGACTATCTGGCGCGGCTGAGGCAGTCGTTCCGCGACGGCAGGCCTCTCATCAAGGCGCTTGAGCCATATGCCGGGGCCGCGCACGGCAAGTCCGTGACGCTGACCTTCGCGGAGGGCGACGCGGCGAGCCTCGGCGAGCCGAAGCGCATGGCCTCGGTGATTTTGGACCCCGTGTTCAAGGCGCTCGGGCTGGACGAGCTGTTCGCCAGCATCAAGTTCGCGTCGAAGATCCGGTACGACCTGCAGGGCGTCGTGAGGCTGCTCGTGTACGGCAGGCTCCTGGATCCGGCGTCGAAGCGCGCGACGATGGGGCAGAACGACCTGTGGCACCGCCCGCCCGCGGACGGCGCGTACGACGGCAGCGTCTACGACGCGCTGGACGTGGTCGACGCGAACGCGGAGAAGATCATCCGGCGCATGAACACCTGCGTCACGCGCGGCGCGGGGCGGAAGACGGGCCTGGTGTTCTACGACGTGACCAACTTCTTCTTCGAGACGGAGCGGCCCGACGGGGACGCGGGGGACGACGGCGGGAACGCCGTGAAGGGCCTTCGCAAGATGGGCGTCAGCAAGGAGAACAGGAGGCAGCCCATCGTCCAGCTGGGGCTGTTCATGGATGGCGAGGGCATCCCGCTGTCCGTCGGGGTGTTCCCCGGCAACACGCTCGACCACCACACGCTGCGGCCCGCGATGGAGAAGACCGTCGGGACGCTGGGCCCCGGCCGCTTCATCCTCGTTGCCGACAGGGGGATGTATAGCGGGTCGAACATGTGGCACGTCCGCGACGCCGGCAACGGCTACATCGTGTCGAAGAGCCTTAGGAAGAGTACGGCGGACGAGGTCGCGTGGGCGCTCTCGCCCGGCGGCTACGACTCGCCGGGCGCGGACTTCAGGTGCAAGTCGCACGTCGTGGCGCGGACCGCGACCCTGGTCGAAAGGGGGCCCGACGGAAAGGACAGGAAGAAGAAGGTGGAGTTCAGGGAGAAGGTCGTCGTGTACTGGAGCCGGGCCTTCTACGAGCGCGAGCGCCGCGAGAACAAGTCGTTCCTGGAGTTCGTGGAGAGGCTGAAGGCGAACCCCGGGGGCTTCCGGGTGACGGCGGCCCAGAGCCACAGCCTCCGGCGCTTCCTCCGGGACGAGGTCGTGGACAGGGAGACCGGCGACATCCTGGACGGGAGGAGGCTCCGGGCCATGATCGACGACGCGAAGCTGGAGGCGTTCAACAGGCTCATGGGCTACTACCAGATCGCCACGTCCGAGCTGGACATGCCGGACCGCGAGGTCATCGAGAAGTACCACGGCCTCACGCAGATAGAGGACCAGTTCCGCGAGATGAAGGGGACGCTGGAGACGCGCCCGGTGTTCGTGCGGACGCCCGGGCACATCCGCGCGCACCTCCTGGTCTGCTTCATCGCGCTCACCATGATGCGCCTCATCCAGCGGAAGACAAGGTCAGTGCTCGGGCCGGACATGGGGAAGGACCTCGACTGGACGTACGGCATCCCAGGCGAAAGGCTCGTCCGGGCGCTTGCGAACTGGCAGGTTGACGAAATGCCGGGGGGCTACCTTCGGATGCTCAACGTCAGGAACGGCGACATAAGGATGGTGCTGGAGGCGTTCGGCATCGAGATCGGGCCACGGCTCTATACGAAGGGGGACGTCCGCAAACTTAAATCGGCAGTACGGGCGTTCTGACTAACACTTTAAAAATTTTTGTGGCGATGCAGACCGAAACCGCGTCGCTATCGAACCAAATGCCGTTCCCAGGAAAACCAAACTGTCAAACTCGGGGAATGATGCGCTTTCAACTGATGCATGTGCGCGCAACACCTCCGACAAGTGCGATGCGCACAACTGTGGTACAATTCCCACCGCAATGCTCAAGTGCGTCACGATATATGCGGACATCTCCATCGCCGACGATATCATCGACATCCTCGGCGAACTAGGGATCGAGTCCTATACGCAGTTCCCGCGCATCGTCGGCAAGGGGCCGATGACCGGCGCAAGGCTGGACACGCATGTGTGGCCCGGAGCCAACACGGGCTTCCAGGTCATCGTGGAGGAGGCGGACGCCACGCGCCTCATGGATCGTCTTGGGGACATGCGCGCCTCCGCCGCACCGGGCGCGGCTGGCATATTCGCCTTCCAGACAGCCGTCGAGCGTTCGTTGTGACCCGCGACCAGAGCCTCCTCACTCGTCTCTCGTCCCTCGTCACCCGTCACTCGTCTCTCGTCACTCGTCACTCGTACTTCGTCACTCGTCCCTCGTCTTTGGCTTTTCGCCTCGGCGCAGGTGCTTCTCC
>JAFRNO010000375.1 GCA_017430155.1 Kiritimatiellia bacterium
CAACCTGAGCCTTCATCTGTGTCTTTAGCACCGTTTGCTCCGCCAGAGCCATCGGATGTTGCCGCTGCGCCCGCCGTCGCCCGGACGGTGACATTGCCAAGGATGACGACCGCGCCCATGCCGCTGCCGTTCGTGCCTGCTTCGCCATCGTGGCCATCACGACCGTTGCTTGTGAACTCAGCAGTTGAACAATCTTGAGCCGACCACTCGGAAAACATTCCTCCATTGCCGCCATTGCCGCCAGCGCCGCCTATCGCAGGCGCTCCTCCTCCGCCGCCGGCACCGCCTTCGCCGCCTTCGCCGCCAGCGCCATATTGGCGTTCTTGGTCGATAAAGCCATTACCGCCGTTGGAACCGTTGACACCGTTCGCGGCCGCGCCGCCCGTCGCCACCAGAGTGCCGTCGCCGACGATGTAGAGCGTCGCGGTTTGGGGAACATAGATGGCAGGAGTGGCACCGGCGGCTCCATTCGCGTCTGCGCCACTCACCGTCAGCGTCGCCCCGCTCTTGATGTTGATGATCGCGCTCGCGCCGTCCTCGACGGCAATCGCGCTTTCGCCGTTCTTGCCATCTATCGACTCGTCGCTCACGACGGTGTATATCTGCCCGTCGGAAAGCGACATGGGGTCGACGACGAAGATTGAGAGCATGGGCTTGCCGCCCGACACGCTCCAATGCGAGGAACCAAGAGCGTCAACCAGTGCGCTGGCGCTCATGGTGGACGTGTCGGTTCCCTGCGGCGTGGCGATGGCCTGCGTATAGAAACTGTTTTCCACTGTGATGTTGTTGTATCCTCTGCAGAATGTCGCGCAGCGATAGTCTGAGGACAACACCACTTCGTGCGGGGCAAACAAGGAGTTGCTGATTGTCATCGCAGCATCATGTTCGTTGTATCCCACGAACCCGCCGATGCTGTGTCCGTTCGCGAAAAGGAGCGATCCGTCAAAAAGGCAGTTGTCTATCTTGGTATCGACCACCTGGATCGTTCTGGAAATGAATCCCCCGCTCGTCATGTCCCCGGAATAGCTGCTGGTGATTGCGACGGACGAACGACAGCCGGAAATCGTGGTGCCGGGAAGTTTCACGTCGCCAATCAGCCCGGATGTGAAATGCCTGTCCGTGGTGATGCACCCCCTCGTGTGAAGATTGGAAATTTTGGCGCCGGCGACGTATGCAAACGGGGCTGCGAAATCCACGCCCGGCAGATTCCAGTTCAATGTCAGCCGGTGACACTGTCCGTCGAATGTGCCGCCATACGGATTGCCGTCCGTTCCGACGCGCGGTGAGTCCTGCGTGAGCGTCACGTCGGCGGTCATCACCGCGTCGAGCGCCGTCTCGCCGCCGTTCACGCGGCCCGCGAACGTCGCCCAGTCGGCGGCGCTTGCGATCTGCACCGTCTCCGCGAGAGCCGGCTGCGCGGCAAGCGCGGCGGCCATCGCCATCATTGCAAAAAGCGTCTTTTTCATTGGCTGATTCCTTTCTAGGATTCCAGACTTCCAGGATTCTAGAGTTCTAGGACTCTCTCCTTATTCCGGCACTCCGAAGTAGATGAACTGCGTCTTGTAGCCGAGGGCGGCTCCGTTCGCGTGGAGCGTGACGGTCTCGCCCTTGCGGACCGGGACCGTCCAGACGGCCGTCCGCGCGCCGCCGCTCCCGATCGCGCCCATGGGCGTCACGGTGAGGCCGCCGACCGTGAGGCCGACTTGGCCGGACGAGGAATTGCTCGCCTCCGCGCGGATCTGGACGAAGCCGTCGTATTTGGCGGTCCAGGACTTCGTGCCGCCCGAAAGGGAGCCGGACTCCTCGCCCTCGCCGCCGCCGATCGTCTTGTTGTCGAGGTTGGCCATCTGCGCCCCGCCGTCCTTCGAGATGGAGCCGAGAAGCCGCAGGCCGCCGCCGCGCACGTTCACGTCGTCGAGCGTGATGTCCTGGAAGCCGGCGAGCGAGCCGGCGCTGAACGCTTCGCCGCCCACTTCGAGTTGGGTCGTGACGAGGCTGTCGGCCATCGCCGTCGTGACGCGGATTTCGTCGCCCGGCAGCCAGACTTCGCTCTCCTCCGTCGCGATCGCCGAGGCGCTCGACGAAACGAGCGCGTAGGGCGAGGTCGCCACGATCATCCGCGGTTCGCCGAGCCGCAAATCGTCGAACCGGACCTCCGTGACGTTGTGCGTGTAGAGGTCGCTGCCGTCCACCTCGACCGGCGCGCCGAAGACGGCGTCGCCGTTCGTCTTGAGCGTCACGGGCATCTCGGCGCTCGTCTCGTCGTCGTAGAACACCGTCGCAGTGGTCGTCACAGTCGCGTTGGCGAGCCCCCACGCGACGCCCTCGACGTTCACGACCGGCGGCTGGACGCCCGTCGCGATGCGGATCGCGCCGCGCACGGGCGCCATGCGCGCGCCGTGGAGCTGGTCGATGCCGATCGGCATCGTCGCGAGGCCCGCGTTGTCCCCGTAGAGAAGCGTCTTCACGCCGTTCGTGACGATGGCGATGTTGGCGAGCTTGTAGTCGTAGAAGACCTGCGCCGCGTCGCGGTTGCCGCTCGCGGAGGACTGCACCGGCTCATACCACACCTGGCGCACGCCCAGGAGGTCGTCCGCCTGCGGCGGGTTGAGAATCGCGCCCTGGCTCTGCGTCCCGAGCGAGGAGCAGATGGAGGTCGTCGTCCCCGCCGAGACTGCCGTGCCGCCCGTCGGCCTGGCGACGAGCGTGTTGAGGAAGTAGGTGTCGATGCCGCCCGCGCTCACGAGCGCGTTCGCGTCGCCGGGCACGAGGGTGCAGTGGATGAAGGTGAGCGGCGCCTTGGCGGAGTGGACCGCGCTGCCGCTCGCCGCCTTGTTGCGCGAGAACGTGCAGTTGACGAACGCGCCGTAAACGGACGTGTTGGCCATCGCGACGGCTCCGCCGCCGCCCTCCGCCGTGTTGTCCGCAAAGGTGCAGTTCATGGCCGTGAGCTCCGCGTCCCTGCCGCTCTGGAACGCCCCCTTGTTGCCTATGAAGGAGCAGTCCGCGACCGTCAACCCGCCGCTGTGCGCGACGGCCGGCGTTTGGCAGTC
>JAFRNO010000376.1 GCA_017430155.1 Kiritimatiellia bacterium
ACTTCTTGCCGTTCTTGGAGCCCTTCGGCGCATGCACGCGCGTGAGGCGGTTGGTGAAGATGCCGCGCTTCTGCAGCACGTACAGGTGGGGGCCGCGCATGCTGTCGCTCCCGCCGCCGAGGGTGTCTCCGAGGTTGTACATCAGGAGCAGTTTCGAGTAGGCGTCCATGAGCGTGTGGTCCGCGTCGCCGTTCTCAATGCGCTTCCAGATGTAGACGAGCAGGTCCGCGTAGGGCGCGCGCTGCGTCACCACGCCCTCCGTGCCGATGCGCCGTCCCTGGTAGAGCCAGCCCTTCGCGCCCCAGCCGCTGAAGACGGTCTTGATGGCCGGCTTGGCCGCCACGAGCTCCGCCATGCGCCCGTTCACGAGGGCGCCCGGCGACTCCTCCTTCACCCAGCCGTACACGTGCGGGAACTCCTTCGCGAGGGCGACGATCGAGGCGACGGACTGCTGCGGGCTCTTGCCGTTGTACGTCTGGATGATCACGGGACACTCCACGACCTCGGCGAGCGCGCGGTAGTGCGCCACGATCGCGGCCTCGTTCGTGGCGTTGTCGGGCGGACGCGCCAAGAGCGCCATCTCGACGTTGTGCTTCTTCTGCAGCTCGTTCACGAGACGTGCGCGCGTGAGGGCTTCCTTCGACGCCCGACCGGGACACACCGCCGTGAGACGCGCCTTGAAGTCCGGCCGCGCGGCCCGCGCCGCGAGCGCGTCAAGACCGCGGCGGTATTCGTCCATGGAGAGGGTGCCCAGCACCTCGGACGCCGGCGGCCAGATTACGCCGCCCGCGCCGCACCGGTTCACGAACTCCGCCTCCTTCACGAGCGTCGGCACGTCCAGCTGCGCGTCCGCCGTCCACGGCGTGACGAGCAACGGGAACGGACCGCGGAGCGGACGCTCCGCCACGCCGCCGCACGCCACGGCCGCGCCCAACAGGATTCCTCCGCAGAGGATTCCGCGAACTGTTTTCTCAAATCGCATGTCTGCCTCCCTGTTTCCGAGGGGTATTATACCACAAAAACGGGACGAGCGGGACAACCGGGACGAACGGGACCATTCAACATGGAAGACCTACCCGCGCAAGTCGATGGAACTGCCGGACGCGGCCTCGCGGGCGACGGCGCCCGCGCGGGACTGCATTTTCTCCAGCGACTCGACGCACCGCGCCGTGCCGCGCCAGAACGGCACCGCGCCCAGCCGGCGCACGAGCAGCGCCCCCCCCGGTAGAGCGGTCGCCCCACGACCACCGTTCGGAAGGACTGCAGCTGGTAGGGACGCCTCGCCGAGGCATTCGCTCGGGAGGGCCGCGCTTGTCGCGGCCTCCTCCGGCGCGTCGGGCGGCACGAGGTCCTCTACGTCCACGTCGCGCAACGCGAGCAGCGTGGCCGGACGCCGCGCCACCTCCTCGCCGAGGAGAAGCAGCACGGCCACCATGTGCTTGCAGGGACGCGACCAGTCGGGACAGCTGCACCGCATCGCCACGTCCCACACCGGCTTGCCCTCGGGCGTGCGCCCGAGCGGATCCGCCTGGGGGAACAGCGGCAGCCCCTCCGCGCGGAACAGCTCGCCCACTTCGACCGGCAGGTCGCCTGCGAGCAACCGCCCGAGCGTCATCGGCTGCGACCGGATCGCCTCCGCGATGCGCGCCTGCTCCACACCTTCCGCCGCCGTGAAGTCGAGCGTCACGCGGTAGGGGTCGGGACGCGACCCCACGACCGACGCCGACACGTGCGCCCCCTCCGCCACGAGGTCCGTCACCTGTCCGCTCACCGCGTACTGACGTCCGCGCCCGAAACGCGCGCCGAGGCGCATCGCCTCCAGCGCGGCGATCCACCGGCGCGCCCACCACGTGCCGCGCGCGAGCGTGCGCAGGTCCTGCGCGCGGATGCCGAACGCGCTGCGCGTCACGCGCAGGGGATAATGCCTACTCCCCATCGAGCGACACCATCCTTTCGAATTCGCGTTCGGACATCTTCAGCAGGAACGACTCGCCGCTGCCCACGATCTCGCCCGCGAGACGACGCTTCGTCTCCAGCAGGTCGTCCACGTGCTCCTCCAGCGTGCCTGCGCAGATGAACAGGTGCACGAACACGTCGCGGAACTGTCCGATGCGGTGCGCGCGGTCCGTGGCCTGGTTCTCCACGGCGGGGTTCCACCAGCGGTCGAAGTGGATCACGTGCGTCGCGCGCGTGAGGTTGAGGCCGAACCCGCCCGCCTTCAGCGAGAGGATGAACGCGTTCGGCTCGGGATCGGCGTTGAACGCGGCGATCTCCTCCTCGCGCTGTCCGGGCGTGAGGCCTCCGTGCAGGAACGGGAACCGGCGGCCGAACCGCTCCTGCAGATGCGCGCGCAGGAGACGCCCCATCCGCGCGTACTGCGTGAACACGAGACAGCTCTCGCCCGCGTCGAAGATCGAATCGAGCAGCTCGTCAAGGCGACGCACCTTCCCGCCGTCCGCGTCGCCGCTGCCCTCCACGAGCGCGGCGGAATCGCAGATTTCCTTCAACTCGGTGAGCAACGCGAGCACGCGGCCTTGGCGGGTGTTGCGGACGCGGGAGTCCGCCACCTCGGCCATTTCTGCGCGGAACGTGGCGAGCGCCGATTCGTAGAGCGTGCGCTGGCGTGGGTCGAGCGTGCACCACTCGCGGATTTCGCGCCGGTCGCC
>JAFRNO010000377.1 GCA_017430155.1 Kiritimatiellia bacterium
CGCCGACACCATCAGCCCCAACATCCCGTGCGGCAGCAGGCGGATGCACATCTCGATGTAGCTCCGCTCGTGCAGCTCCGGCGGCAAGTCGGGCAGGTACACGCGCGCCGCCACGGCCGGCAGCACGGCGAGGATCGGGAACACGAAGAAGATCGCCGACGAGAGGAGGCCCATCTTCACCGCGTCGCGCTCGTTCGGAACTGATGCGAGCCGCTGCACGAACGACCAACTGCCGTTGTACTTGATGAACACGATCAGGTAGTACGCCGCAAGGAACCAGAACGTGCCGCGGTGTCCGTTGAAGAGGGAGAAGTGGTCGGGCACGGCCCGGTAGAGTTCGCCGATGCCGCCGACGGCGTTCAGCGAGAGCGGCAGGATCGTGAGCGTCACGGCCATGAGCGCGACGCACTGGATCACGTCCGTCACGAGCACGCTCCAGAGTCCGCCCGTGAGCGTGTAGACGAGCACGAGGCCCGCGCCGAGCATGATGCCCGTCGCGAGCGACACGTCGAGGAACTGCGAGGCGATGATGCCGAGCGTGTAGAGGCGCACCGTGTTGTCGAGGATGCGGAACACCACGCCGCACCACGAGAGGACCTGACGTACGACCGGACCGTAGCGCCGTTCGAGATATTCCACCGGCGTCGCGAGGTTCGCCCGCTGCCAGCGGCGCGCGAAGACGAAGGTGCCCAGGATGATGGCGAATGCCGTCGACCAGAACACCGTCACGCCCACGAGGCCGTCCTCGTACCCGATCTGTGCGTACGCGATGAACACGAAGCAGCTGATCATCGCCATGTAGGAGCTCACGGCCCCCATCCACCAGGGCACCTTCTTCCCGCCGGAGAAGAAGTCCTTCGTGTTTTTCACGAAGCGCCCCATGAAGAGTCCCGCCGCCAGGACGACGGCGACGTAGGCCACCACCACGGCCAGGTCGAGCGTGGACAGCTTCCCGGTCATACCTCAAACGAGAAGCCGATTTCGCGGTCCGCCCAGTCGCGCACGTGCAGATCCCATTCAACCGGACGCTTCGCCTTCGGCAACGGCAGGGGATAGTAGTGGTCGCGGGCGTTGCAGTGGAGCGTCGCGCCCTTGGCCGTCGTGCGCATCAGGCCCCAGCCCACGTCCCATTCGAACCCCAGGGTCGGGATGCCGACCTCTCGCAGCATGCGCGCGTTGTCGTCGAAGTCGCCGCGCAGGTAGCCCGTGGTCCACTGGTGCGTGTGCCCGTGCAGATAGCCCGGCACGATGCGGTTCTTGTAGATGGACATCGGGATGCCGAGTCCGCCCGCCGGATGGTGCGCGCAGAGGAACGTCGGACGCGTGGCGGCGGCGACCGTCTCCTTCAGCCATTCGAGCTGCTCCTTGCCGAGTCCCTTCTTCGTGCACGCGCCGTAGCTGCCGCGGACCGTCGGCTCGACGAGGGAGTCGAGCAGGACGAAGTCGGCGTGCGGCGTGTTCACCACCGAGACGAAACGCCCCGGCACCTTCGTCGCCCTGTCGTAGCCGGGGAAGTACTTGAGGAACTCCGCCCGGATGTCGTGGTTGCCCATCGCGCACGTCACCTTGATGCCGGCGTCCATGAGCGGCTTGAGCGTCTCGGCGGCGACGGCGTAGTCCTCCGTCTCGCCGAACGCCAGCGAGATGTCGCCCAGGCAGAGGACGTTCGCGGGCGGGCGCGGCAGCGCGAGGATCTCGCGAACGAGCGCCTGCGAGGCGGCGGGCTGGTGCGGATAGTCGCGCATCGTCTTGTACTTCTGCCGCGCAAGGGGCAGGCCCACGTGAATGTCCGAGATGAAGCCGACCGCCTCCGGATCGAGCGTCCGCGCCGACGCAGCCCCGCCCTTCGCCGTCGCGCAACCCGCGCCCGCGGCGGCGAAGGCCGCCGTCACGCCGAGAAATCCCCGCCGCGTCATCGTTTCCTGCTTGTTCATCGTCGGTTCTCCCTTAGCCGATGGACGGAATCTGCGCGGCGGCGACGGACTGGCCGAGGCGGCGCGCCTTCTCGTCGGGCATGAAGATGTCGATCTGCTCCGCGAGGAGCGGGTCCACCGCCTCCAGGCCCATGCGGGCCGTGTTGAGGATGATGTCGCCGCCGAAGCCGCTCGTCACGCGTCCGAGGATCATCAGGTTCGAGTAGTCGTAGAACTCGTGGTACCACGCCGCCGCGTTCGCGAGGTAGCGCCCGATCATGAGATAGATCTTCAGCGCGACCTCCTCGCGCTTCTCCATCGCCGCCTGCACGACCTTCAGGCGCTCCGGCAGCTTCATCGTCTTCGGGAACTTCATGCCGAACCGGCACGCAAGGTAGTTGACGGCCTGCTGCGAGAAGTACATCGCGCCCACGCCCGCGTCGCCGCTCCACTCGCACACGCCCGCGTTGGGGTTGAGGTCCACCGGCGCGAACGCGAGCTCGCTGATGCGCCCCGTGAGCGCGCCCTTCGGGTTGATGTAGCCCGCCGCCTCGGAGGACCCCATCGCGACGCCGAGGATGCCCGTGCGTTTCATGGTGATCGCGCCCGCGAGCGCGGTCACGTCGCCGTCGTTGAACACCTCGAACGGACACTGCCACTCGTCCTCGACGCGGGCGAACAGGTTCTGCGCGATCGCGTACTTGGACGGGTTCTTCTCCTTGACGCCGCGGATGAGCGAGGCGACGCCGAGCTTCTTGCCCACGAACGTGCCGGCCGAGGAGCCGCCGATCGCGTCGACCTTCCCGCCGAGCGCGAGCGCCGCCTCCTCCAGTCCGGCGGAGAGCTTCGCGTAGTGGTACTCGGGGTCGGACTGCGGACGCGGATCCCACGGAAACTCCTTGGAGAACACGACTTTCCCGCTCTTGAGCGCCGAGATCTTGAAGTCGCTCGCGCCGAGGTCGAAGCCGATGCGGTTGCCGTTGGTGTTGCCCTTCACCACCACCTCGCGCTCGCATGTGACGGGCATCTTCCTGAGCGGCAGGATCGCCGTCTCGATCGGACGCCCGTAGAGGTCGTTGAAGAACTCGTAGTCGAACGCGCGCGCGCCCTTCTTCGTGTACGCCTTCGCGACGGGCTTGACGATCTCGTCCGGCCCCGAGAGGTAGAGCTTCCAACCGCCCGCGCTCCACAGGACGAACTTCGCCACGCGCTCCACAAGGTGCCGCACGCCCGGCAGCATCGCGGGATGGATGCGCTTCGGGATCGTCACGTCGTAGCGGAACACGTGGCCGTCCTCGCGCTCCCACGCCACCGCCACGGTCTGCGCGGCCCCTTGGGCGTGCGCCCGCAGGAAATTGATTGCCTTCAGCGGAGCCTGGAATCCGGTGTCCACACCGCATCCGCATTCACACTTCTTCTTCGTCGCCATGATTTTTCCTTTCTCTGTTCTCTTCTTTTTGTCCGAAACGCCACTATTCTACCATAAATCTCCGCACCTGAACCACACATGAACCACTTACCTTCAATGATTGCTGCGCGGCGGAAGGCGGGAAAACCTGCCTAGCGGTGACGATGGGGGATGGATGGCAACACATACCGAACCGTCACGCTCCGCGCCGCCGCCGCGTTCGCCTCCGCGCATGCTTCGGCGAGCGGGCGTCCTTCGGCGAGCCGTACGGCGAGAACGCCGTTGAACGTGTCGCCCGCGCCCGTGGTGTCCACAGCCTCGCCGCACGGAAGAGCCGGGATGACCTCGCCCGTCGAGCGGATGCGGCACCCTTTCGCGCCCAGCGTCTCCACCACCTCACCCGGGACATTCTCAAGGCCGACAATCTCAAACTCATTTGGCGTGAAAATGCTGACACGGGATGAGAGCGCCGTCGGCAACGCCCGCGCCGGCGCGGGGTTGAGGATGATCTTCACGCCGGCCGAGCGGGGGCCCTCATGCGGGAGGGCCGCGCTTTTCGCGGCCGCCGACGCGATCTCGGCGGCGCGCAAGTTCACATCTTCGGGAACCTCGTTCGTGAGCAGCAGGATGTCTGCCGAGGCAATCGCCTCCGCGAACGGCTCCACGTCGGAAACATCCAGCCGCGCGCCGGGAAACACCGTCACGCGCGTCTCGCCCGTCCCATCCGTCAGGATCGTCGCGTGGGCGGACGGCGTCGCCTTGCCGACTACCATTCCCTTGATTCCTTCCGCCGACAGGAACGCGCGAACCTTCTCGACGTCATCGGCGCCTACAGCAGTCAGGAACGATACCTCCGCGCCCTGCCGCGCCGCCGCCACAGCCTGATTGAATCCCTTGCCGCCCAGCTCGTAATGGAAGTCGGTGGCATGGACCGTCTCCCCGCCCGCATGGAAATGCGGCACGCGCATGAACACGGAGTTTCCCGTTAACCCTATGACTGCGATTCTCGCCATTCGTCACAACCGCTTGACACGGCCGAAGTAGCGCTCCTCCAGCGCGACGTTGCGCGCCGTGCCGCCCTCGACGTTGCCGCTCACGTAGATCGGCGGCGTCACGCCGCGCACCGCGGCCTTCTTCGCGCCCTCGATGAGGATCGTGTTGAGGATGAAGAGCGATGCGTAGGTGGAGAGCCCGCCCATCTTCGCCGCGCCCACGTCGATCACCGCATCGCCGTACGGCACCTTGCAGTCGATCGGGACGTCGGCCACGTCCAGCAACGTCGCGCCGTGCGCGCGGTAGGCCGCGGAGGAAATGGCGACCGTCGTCACGCCCGCCGCCTTCGCCGCGCGGAGCATTTCCACGGGCGCGGCGTTCTTGCCGCTCGCCGAAATCACCACCACCACGTCGCCCGCCTTCACGCCCTGGCGGCGGAACGCCTCAGACGCGATGCCGGACATCTTCTCCAGGCGGCTCGACTTCGCCGCGCCGTCATGGAGCATCAGGTCCTCGTCCAGAAGCGGCGACACGCAGGCAAGCCCGCCCGCGCGGTAGAACGTGTCGAGCGCCGCGAGATGCGAGTGCCCGCAGCCGAACACGTGCACGAGCCCGTCGCGGCAGATGACGTCGGCCACGAGCTCGGCGGCGCGGGCGAGCCTGCCACCCTCCTCGTCCTCGATCCGCTTCAGGATCTCCCCGATCTTCTCCAAATATTCACTCATTTGTCATTCGTCATTTGTCATTAGTCATTTCTCACTCCGCATCCCCGCCGAACACCTCCATGAGGGCGTCGGCGAAGATGGCCATGCCGGGCGCACCCGGATGGTTGATGTCGTTCACGTGCATCGCCGAGAACGGGATGCCCTCGCGCCAGAGGTGTCCCCAGCGGCGCGCGGCGTCCGCGAGCGCGACGTTATTCTCCGCCGCGAAGGCGCGCACGGCCTTCACGAACGGACGCGGGTCGTCGTCCGTGTTTTGGCAGTCCTTGAGTCCCATCCAGTCGGGGCGGACGTAGTGCGGCGTCATGATCACCCACTCGATCCCCGCCTCGCGGAACGCCTTGAGGAACTTCGGGTAGTCGTTCTTGACGATCCGCTCGCCCTGCCCGCAGTCGTTCACGAACTCGCTGATCACCACGTCGGCCTTCACGCCCGCCACCTTGGTGGCGAAGTGATAGGGACTGTCCGGCGGCACAGCGAGGAAACTGTTGGAGCAACGTCCGCCCCAGCCGTTCGAGACGAGGCGGATGTCGGCTTTCGCGAACCGCTTGCGGAGACGGCGGATGAACTGCTCCTGCCATTTGTCCTTGTCCGGCAGGTAGCCGCACGCCGTCACCGAATCGCCCCAGGCGAGCACGATGACGGGGTCGCCCTTGTTGAGCTTCGCCCATGTGCGGGGCAGGAGCTTCGCAGCGGGCGGATTCGCGGACTTGGCCAGCGGCGGCGGCGGATCGAGGATCGGGAACAGGTTGCGCGGCTCGACCGTCGCCGTCTGCGGATCGACGAACACGTTGCCGACGCGCGTCTCGCCCGCGGCCAGCGCCGGCGGTTCGGGGATGACGACATGCGGCGCGCCTTTGCGCAGGGCGAGCTTTCCGTCTGCGGTACGCACGACCGAGTCAAGTCGACGCATGCGGTAGACGTAGTCGATCGAGATGGGCTTGTCGCCGCCGATGGTGGCCGTGTCCAGACGGTGGATCCCGCCCCACTGCTCGTCGAAGTCGTAGTCGCGTTTCCGTTCGAGCTTCCGGCCGTCCGCGAAGATCGCCACCGAGTTCGGATCGACCGCCCCCGCAGCCAGGAACTGCGGATTGTAGGCGGCCTTGAAACGGCACTCCTTCGCCCAGAAGGGAGTCTTGGTCTTGGGCGGCAGACACGGATGCCGTTCGCCCTTCACCTCGATCCGGTTGGGAGGATCGATTGCGAACGTCCCGTTCAGGCCGTCGGCCTCAACCTTGACGTTCATCCCGCCCGCCGGCGTCATCGCGACGGCGAGGAACAATGCTGTCATGCTCATGGCACTACCTTTTTATGTTTGAAGGTTTGATGGTTTGTCTTGGCGGTTATGCTATCACAATCCCCGCCGCGATGCAAGAGGGCTTGCCAAAGCAAAGCAAATCGTGTATGATGAAACGGCAACGAAACGAGATGCAAAACATGAAAGGGAAATGCATTCGAATGACGATCCTTGCCGCCCTGGCCCTTGCAGGCGGAGTGCAGGCAGGTACGAAC
>JAFRNO010000378.1 GCA_017430155.1 Kiritimatiellia bacterium
AGCTCCGCCGCATGGTGCCCGATGCCGAGCGCGAAGTGGTGCGTGGGGCCTTCCATCGTCCAGTTGCGCAGAAACGTGCGCACGTCGGGCGGGAACTTGCCGTGGGTGTTGGTGTTACCAGTGGGCGGGATGGGGCCGGCGAGCGACTCGCCCTCGGCCACCACGAACTTGAACGTGCCGTCGGCCTTGATGCCGATCGACATCATCGTGATCGGGCCCTCCTTGATGTTGAACTCCACGCCCGCGCCCTTCCCGGGCTTGCCGTGGTACTTCTTGAGCGAGCGCAGGACGGGCTTCTTCGCCGCGATGTTCAGGTGGTGCGGGCCGTCATGGCCCACGAGCACCGTGTCGCGCTCGAAGTCGATCGGGTGGAACTCCGCGAAACTGCCGCCGATGTCGAGGCGGTCGAAGATCATCATCGCCACGCAGTTCTTGAGGTCGAACTCGCCGCACATCGGGAAGCCCGCCGCCGTGAGGAGCGAGTTGCCCACGATGAAGTTCGTCACGAGCTCGCGCGTGAGCGAGCCCGCCTCGCCCTCGTAGTAGTAGGCGAAGCCGTCGAGGTCGCGCTTCTCGATGAACTTCTCGAGCGCCACGGCCGCCTTCGCGGCCACGTCGAGGTCGCGCGCGGTGAGCTTCTCGGTCCACGGGTCGCTCACGGGGTCGGGCGTGTCGAAGAAGCCGAGGATGCGCTTCTTCATCGACTCCACCTGCGCGGGGTCGGGGTTGCGGTAGAACGGCAGGATCTCGTCCGGCTCGCAGAGCGCCACGTGGCAGCCAAACGAGCGGCAGATCGCCGTGGGATCGACCTGCATGTCGTACATCGCCTCGAGCACGTGACCCATCAGGCCGATGCGCGCGCGACGGAGGTCGTGCAGCACGTGCGCGACGGCGCACCACTGGCGCACCTCCTCGGCGGCCTTCGCGTCGCCGTCGAGCTGGCCGATAATGACATCGGCCACCGGCCGCCCATAGCGGATCGCCACGCCCGTGAACTCGGGCACCGAGCAGAGGTCGTCGTTGTAGAGCTGCTTGTAGATCGTGGCGTGCTCGTAGTCGAGGCGCGAGTCGGGCTGGAGCGCCACGAGAACGATCGGCACGTTCAGCTCGCGCACGAACGGCGCGAAAGTGGAGCTCGTCGCGTACGTCACCATGTCCACGAAGAGGAGGTCGAGGTCGGCCGCCTTCATCGCGGGGATGAGCGCGTGCGCCTTCTGCGGGTTGTCCGACATCCCGAAGCGCGTCACCTTCACCTGGTGCGCGGCGATGCGGTCCGCGAAGCGCCCCTCCTTTCTCAGCATGTCCTCGAGGAGACCCGGACACTGCTTCCAGTAGGTGTCCAGCCCCACCGAGACCACGCCCACGTTCGCGGTAAGCGGCTTGCGGCGCGCCACGTGCGGGGAATCCGCCCAGGCGGCGACGCAGGCAAACGACAGAAACACGGAGAGAAGCATTCTTTCCATAAGACAACCTTTCTTTGTGAAAACGAAGAAACTACATCAGGTGGCATCTCGGCTACATGCATTACGGCGAATACAGGTAATCGGACGGTTAGTCGGCGGACTTCCAGTCCCACACGACGTTGTCGAACGTGAAGTTACGGCAGTTGCGGAAACCGAGGTCCTCAAGACGCAGCTTCTGGTGCGACCGCTTCGGGTCGACGGTGAAGGTCACGTCGGAGAAGCGCCAGTCGCGTACGTTGTCCTGCGGACGCACGCGGAAGACCGGCGGCAGGCCGCCCGTGAAGCGGCAGTTGCTGAACGAGATGTTGCGGATGAAGTCCACCTTCTCCGTGTCGGCGATGGAGACCTGGATCGGCGCGTTGTCGGAGCACATGATCATGTTGGAGAACTGGACGTTCTCCACGCTGAACGGGAGCACCGTGCCCGCCGGCGGCGGAAGAATGCCGTTCTTGCGGTCGCGCGGCGGGTCGATGTGGTACTCGTCGTTGTTCGGCGGCAGGTTGAACTGCACGCCGAGGCGCGAGTGCTGGCACACGATGCCGGAGATCACCACGTCGCGCATCGCGTAGTCCTCGGTCCAGCCGAAGCGGATGGCGCTCTGGTTCGCGCTCAGCACGCAGTTCTGGATGGTCACGCGCTCGCAGGGGCGCGGCTTCTTCATCTGCTCCTGGTGCGTGCGGATGATGAGCGAGTCGTCCTGCGAGTGGATGATGCAGTCGCTCACCGTCACGTCGCGGCAGCCGCCGAAGTGGAGACCGTCGCCGTTCGGGTACTGCGGGTGGCACTCGATGCGCACGCCGCGGCACTGCACGCGGTCGCAGTCGAGGAACCAGGTGCACCAGCCGCAGGGGTGGTAGATGAAGATGTCGTCCACGCGCACGTCCGTGCACGCCACGAACAGCATGCAGCGCCCCGTGATAAGCGTGTCGGACTTCCGCTTGAATTTCGGCTGACCGGGCTTTGCGTTCGGAACGGCCACGTGGAAACCGTCCGCGTTGCCGTCGATCGTGCCGTTGCCGGTGATGGCGACGTTCGTCTGGGCGACGGTGTAGAACATCGCGCGCTTGTTGAAGCGCGGCACGCGCTCCACGTTCCAGTGCTCGGAGTGGGGGAACTCGGGGTACTTCAGCGGATCCTCGCCGCCCTTCAGCGTGGCGCCGCGGTCGAGGTGGAGGTCCACGTTGTTCTTGAGGTTGAGTGTGTAGGTGATGTACGTGCCGCCGCCCGGCACGAGCACCTGTCCGCCGCCCGCCGCCGAGCAGGCGTCGATCGCCTTCTGGATCGCGGCCGTGTTGTCCGTCGCGCCGTCCGGCTTCGCGCCGTACGCCGTCACGTCGAATGTGCGCGCGCCGGCGCAAAGGCCGCATGCGGCCGCCAAAACCATCGTCAGTCTCTTCATCGCTATTCCTCTCACTTCTTGGGCGCGGGGGCGCCGTGTTGCTTGCAGTAGTTGTAACCAGGCTCCGGCGCGCGCGAGCAGCGCGTGCCCTCGTACGTGAGGGCGCGGCAGCGGCTGGGCGAAATCTGCACCTTCCGGTCGGCCGCGTGCATCTTGCAGTAGTCCTTCTCGCCGTCCTTGCGGTTCTTGCAACGCGTGCCGTTCGCGGTGAGGCACCAGCACGTGCCGTCGTCCTTCGGCTTCGCCTTCTCCTTTTTCTCCGCACGCGCGTCGTTCGAGGAGAACGACGCCCCGTTCACGCCCACGGACACGCCGGCATTACGTCCCGGACCCGAACCCGTCGGATAGCCGTTCTTGAAGCTGCGGTGGACCGTGTAGCCCGACGCGGCGAACGCCGCGGCCGCAATGCATGCCATCAGGATCTTCTTCATGTCAATTCTCCTTTTTGTATGTCAATCAAGGTGGAAGACCGGTCTCAGGTCGATCGCGACGGGACTGTTGTCGGGATTGACGTCCATGATGTCCGCCATGTAGTCCCACCACTTGCGGCAGATCGCCGTGTCGGCGGACGCGCTCCAGCGCGTCTCGTCCTCCAGCTCGATGTAGCCGTAGAGCACGTTCGTCTCCTCGTCGAGGAAGATGGAGTAGTTGTGTCCGCCGAAATCGCGGATCATGTCCGCCATCTCCGGCCAAAGCGCCGCATGGCGCCGCGCGTACTCGTCGGCGCGGCCCGGATGCAGTTTCATCTTGAACCCTTTTCTGATCATCGCGGTCTCCTTATCTGTCCGTGATTTCGTAATCGTCGAGGTACCACACGTACGGCCCGTTGCCGACGGAGATGAATCCCGTCCACTCCAAATCCTTGAAGAGGCTCTTCGGGTTCGCCGGCACGCGCGCCGAGACGGGCGCGCCGCCCGCGGGCGTGGCCGTGCACGTCCAGGAGCCGGCCTCGGGGCCGGCGAGCGTCAGCGCCACCTCCACCCCGCACCAGGTGTTCGCCGGCAGGTCGAGGAGCTTCCGCCCCGGCACCGTAATCGCACCGCCCACGAGGCGCACCGTGGGGCCCGTCGCGTACTGCGCGCCGTTCGACGGACGGTAGTCGCGGCATTCAAAGAGCACGTTCGCGCCCGCCTCGCCCTTGATGGCGAAGCGCACGCGCGCCACGCCGCCAGTGAACGTGCAGTCGTAGAAGAGATGCGGCTGCCAGCTGAACGGCATGTTCGGCGTCTTCTCCAGGCGCAGGCAGGCATTTCCCTGCGCGGCGCCCTTCTTCTCGAGGCGGATCGCGCCGGGGCGGCCCTCGCTCAGCGTGAACGCGCCGTACTTCTTCCCCTTCTTGGAAGACGGCTTCTCGAAGCCGTTGCGGTAGGAGGTGCGGACGAACCGCGGCGCGGGCGGCGCGTCGACGAGCGGCGGGTAGACGACGTTCTCGGCGAACGCGCGCCATGCGGCATTCTCCTTGCGCACGCCCGCCTCCGTCCAGTCCCACGGGACGAAGCCCATCTTCAACGCGGGCGATTCCGGTTTCAGCCGCCAGTCGCCGCGCGCGGGGTCGACGAAGAGCGGATCCTCGAACTTCGAGGCGAGGTCGTGCCCTTCCGCGCGCCACGCCTCAAGGCCGCGCCCGCTGAAGGCGTTCGTGGAGACGCCGGACACGCCCCAGTAGAGGTTGCCCTCGAACACGACGTCCTTCACGGATCTCCGGGCATCGCCGCTGAGGAGATGCGCCTCGGGGTTCGTCCACCAGAACACGTTGTTCGTGACGATGATCGTGGTGTGCTGCTCCACGCGCGAACGCCACACGCCGTTGCGGTCGAAGGTGGCGAGAATGTTGTTGCGGAACACGTTCTCCTTGCCGTAGTGCTGGTGCACGGCGCCGTCGCGGCAGCGCTCCACGAGGTTCGAGGCGAACACGATGCCGTGCGACCCCTCGTCCGTGTAGAGCCCCCACGCGGGCGAACCCGCGCCGGAGTAGCCGTTCACGTCGTGCACCCAGTTGCCCACCACCTCGCTGCCCGAGCAGTCGCCGAGGGAGTAGAAGCCGCCCATGTCCGAGAGCATGCCCCAGCCGATGTGGTGGATGCGGTTGAACGCGATGCGGTTGCGGCGCACCACCGTGGGACGGTACCCCCACGTCCAGCCCATCGAGACGCCCGTGTAGCGGAAGTCGCCGATGTCGTTGTGCTCCACCGTGCAGTCGTGCACGTTCCCGAGCCACACGCCGATCGCGCCGTGGAAGAGGAGCCCGCCGTGACGGATGATGCTGTTGACCACCTTCATGCCGCTCGCCGCGCGCTCGGGCGCCGCCACGCGCGTGTCGCCGAAGTACACGCCGCCGCAGCCGAGGTCCTCCACGAGCGAATCCTCGATCGTGCAGTCGTGGCAGTCGTCGCGTAGCCAGATTCCGTGCGCGCCCACGTGCGCCACGCGTCCGCGTGCGAACACGAACCCCTCCGCGCTCGTCGCGTGGATCGCCGCGTTCGACACGTTGATCGCGCTCTGCGCCTCGCGCATGCCCGTCGGGGGAAGGCGGTACGCGGCGTACTCGAACGACACGCGCCGGAACGAGACGTCCTTCACGTGCGCCTCGGGCGTGCCCGCGAGCACCACGAAGGCGGGCGCCACGGGCGCCACGGCGCGCGCCGACGCAACGGCCTCGCCCGCGCGCGGGATGTAAAAAAGCTTCCCCGCCTTCTCGTCCAGGAACCACTCGCCGGGCGCGTCGAGCGCGCCGCGGTAGTTCTCGAGGACGTAGCGCGGACACGTGCTCGACCAGAAGAAGCAGGGACGCGACAGGCTTCCCCCGAGCACCACGAGACCCGTCTCGGGGTTGACGTGTGCAAGGGGCATGTACCCCGTGCACCAGCTCTGCCAGGCGATCATGTACACGCGCGACAGCTCCTCCTGCGAGAGCCCCTTGAGCGGAGCCAGGTCGGCGGGCTGCGCGTAGAACGCGCGGTGCGACATGTCCTCGAGCTTGCCCGTGAGGGGGTTCTCGTCCTCCTCGTACGGTGCCTTCATGTAGAGGTAGAACTCGTTTGGCGTGCGCGCGCGCGTCGCGCGTATTCCGTTCACCCACAGCTGGTCAAACGACAGGCCCGCCGGCACGCGCGCCTCCCAGATGCCGTCCGCGCGCGCGGTGAACGGCGGCAGCTCCACGCTCCCGTCGAACACGGCCTCGCCGCCCGCCGCGCCGGTGAAGTGGATGCCGCCGTCGGCGGGGCCGAACGTGACGGGCTCGGTCATGCGGTAGCGGCCCGGCAGTATCTCCACCTCGGCGGCGCGCCCTGCGGGAATCGTCCCCGCCGCGCGCAGCGCGCGCACTTTCTCGACGGCCGCCGCGAGCGACGGCGTCTCGCCGCCGGGGCTCACCGTGACGTCGGCGCACCACGCGGCACAGACGGCAAACAAAGCAATGGAAACAAGGCAGTTTTTCATGCCGCTATTTTACCAAACGCCGCGTCGTTCGGCAATGCGCGACATGTTTCGTTTTGCAAGTAGGAAGGCCGTTTGCTATACTGTGCGCCATGAAAAGACAAACACGGAAGGCAATCCTGGCCACGCTCGCCTGCGCGGCGCTCGCGATCAATGCCGGGGCGGACGAGCAGAACCGAATGACGGTCTCGTTCGACGACAAGAACGTCCTGCAGTCGATCACGGTGGGCGCGGCCACGTTCGCGACGGGCGGCGGCGACCTCTGGACGGCCGAGTTCTCCGACGGCACGAACCGCGCGAAGCGCGTGAAGGCATACGCCCGCGAAGCCGCCACGTGCACGCGCACCGAGACGGACGCCGTTCTCACGCTCACCTGGCGCGACGTGCCGCTCGGCGGCGAGCGCGGCGTCCTGGACGCCACCGTCACGATCGAGAAGCGTCCCGACGGCTCGCAGGCGTGGAACCTCGCGTTCGCGAACCGCTCGCCGCGCTGGACGCTCATGACGACGGCCTTTCCGCGACTCAGCCGCGTGACGCCCGACGGCGCCGGCGACGTGCTGCTGCCATCGAACGACCACGGCGCGCAGATCTTCAGAAAGCGCACCGCCCAGCCGAAGCCCTTCCGCCGCGCCTACCTCGGCTACTGCCCGATGATCGCCGGGTTCTTCCTCGGCACGGACGGACTCTACTTCGTCCCCGAAGACCCCGAGGCCCGCATCAAGAGCCTCCTCGTGGAAGGCGAGCAGAACGCCTGCTACGAGACGACGGTCGAAAACGCCGGCGTGCCCGGAAAGGCCGCCGAGGGTCCGCGCTACCCCGTGGTGCTCGCGCCGCTCAAGGGCGACTGGTGGAGTTTCGCGCGGCGCTACCGCGCCTACGCGCTCAAGCAGAAATGGGCCGCGCGCGGTCCCATCAAGGACATCCCCGACTACCCGCGCCGCCTCTGCGAGATCCCGCTCTGGATCAACATCCACGGCTACCCCGACGTGGCGTCCAACGTCCTCACGCGCGCCAAGGCGATCTTCCCCGGCTTCACCACGGGCCTCCACTGGCACCTCTGGCAGCATTCGGGCCATGACGTGAACTATCCCGAGTACTTCCCCGCCCAACCCGGCACGAAGGAGTGCATCGCGTACTGCCAATCCATCGGAGAGGAGCCGATGCCCTACGTGAACGGACGCCTCTGGTCGGCCCCCACGAGCGGCTTCATCCTCGCGGAACCCTACGCCGTCCTGCGGCAGAACGACACGCGCTACGTGGAGAAGTACGGACGCCTCACCGCACCGCTCGCCGTGATGTGCCCAACCTGCCCGCCGTGGCAGAAGGTGGTGCAGACCTTCACCGGCCGCATCCTCGACGAGCTGGACTCGAAGTCGATCTTCA
>JAFRNO010000379.1 GCA_017430155.1 Kiritimatiellia bacterium
AAGGACTGGCAGAACAAGGTGCTGACGTCGTCCGCCGCCGTGACAATCCAGGCTGTCGCGACGAACGGCACGATCATCGCCTCGACAAAGGTGGCGGATCCGACGGCGGACGGCTACAACTTCCTCCTGCAGATACCGCTCTCCTCGACGGCAACCGACTCCACGGCGGTCGTCGGCGACACGCTCAACTGCGTCCTCGCGCAGGATTCGGGGCTTTCCCTCGCGGTCAGTCCGATCAAGGTCGGCGAGGCGAATGCCGTCTCTACGGTCGCTCTTGCGTACGTCAACATGAAGGACTACACTTCGACCAATGGCACGGGCACGACGGCGAGCGTCCCTGCGGAATACGTCGACACGATCGCCGCCTGGATGGAGGCATACGAGATCGAGGGCGACTACGATCCCTTCGCGGACTACGACAACGACGGCGCGTCGAACTACGCCGAATACCGTGCCGGGACGAATCCCTTCGACGCGACGGACAAGTTTGCGATCACCGCCTACTCCGCGCCGCAGAACGCCCCCCATGCGATCAGCTTCGAGTACGCCGGCGGACACGTCTACGGCGTCGCCACCACGCTCTCGCTCACAAATCCCCAGTGGGCGACGCAGAAGGTCAAGAAAACCGAGACGGACGCCGAGCGCGAGCAGGTGATGCCGTCCGCCGACGAGGATGACGTGGGCGTGGCGACGATCTACGTCGTGCCCGCCGAAGGCGCAAAGAGCCAGTTCTTCAAAGTGGAGGCCAAGTAAAATGAACAAGAGCTGCAAATTGGCGGCCTCGCTGTCGCTTGTGTCCCTTGTGTCGCTTCCGTCCCCTGCGGCGCACATCAGGGAAACGATGACGCTCGCGAAGGGGTGGAACGCAATCTACCTTGAATCGACGCCGACGAACGCGGCGTGCGCGGACTTCTTCGCCGGTTCTCCCGTCGCGCGTGTCGCGTCGTACCATTCGGACGCCTACTCCTCCACGCGCCAGATCGCGGATGACGGAACGGAGATTGCCCAGAAGCCGATTTCCTACCATGTGTGGGTTCCCGGCGACGAGACGGCCTCGACGATGGACTCGCTCGTGGGCGGACGCGTCTACCTGATCTATGCGACCAATACCTGGACGAAGGAGAATTTCCTCGGCGTCCCCGCCGCGCCGCAGCAGACGTGGCGCGCCACGTCGGGCGAAACCGGCTTCATGAACCTCGTGGGCGTCTCTGCCGACAAGGACGACCTTGTGGCTGCAAAGGCCTATTTCGGCGAGGGCCCATTCGGCACGTCGTCGGGTGTCGCCTACCAGATCGGCGGAACCAATCCGACCGCACCGACGTTCCTTCCGATGACTTTCGGCTCCACCTCGAAGCTGCATGGCGGCAAGGCGTACGCGCTCACGGCGACGAAGGACGGCGACTGGCCGGGCGTGATCGGATTCTCCGGCGTGTCGTCCGTTGCGTTCGGCTCCGACGACTTCGCGAGCGTCACGCTCAAGAACTTCGGCACGACAAACCACACCTTCCGCGTGACGATAGTTCCCTCGGCGGACGCGACGGAGCGCGTCCCTCCCATGATGCGCAAGGTGAGGGACGAACACGGCGACGAATCGTGGACGAACGTGACGGTAGGCGTTTCTTGGGATGTCGAGCTTGCGGCGGAAGCGCTTGGCACGCAGAAGTTCGCCGTCAAACGTGCGGATATGACGCCGGGCGTAGCCTACTCCGCCGTGATGCAGATCGAGGATCTTGGCGGAACGCAGATGCGTGTGAGGATCCCCGTGACGGTCGAGGAGAAGACGGCTGATGAAGCGGCGTTCCCGACTGGACTCTGGGCGGGCTACATCCAGATGGAGACGGTCTCGTCGCTCACAAACGAGACGCCGACCGCGGCAGCCGGGACGCTCAAGATGAACATACTCGTCCACGTTCCCGAAAATGGCACGCCCCAGCTCCTCCAGCGCGTCGCGGCCGGCGTTGATTCGGCAGGCAATATGCGGCTTTTCAAGGAGCTGTCGTCCGCAAAGACGGTGTGCGAGAATCCGCGTCGCCTCTCGTCGGTGATGATGAGCGTCGCCAATCCGATTGTCGATGCCTCGGCCCATACGACGTTCGGTGACCAACTGCAGTTCGCCTGGACGGTTGACGCAAATGCGCGGGACAATCCGTTCCGCCACGCCTGGCATCCGGACCACGACGGCAAGACGGCGGACTATTCCGGCGACGTCGTGAGCGGAGACGACCTTGCAAACTACGTCAACCCCGTGAAGCCCGAGCTCTGGAGCGTCACCAACACGCTCTACCTCTCGTGGCACAAGCGGAACATCGCGACCGAGGACATCGATTTCGAACACAACCCGAACGAGACCACGGCGGGCTTCGCGACCTGGACCGTTGGCGGCCTCCTCTCCAGCGGGCCGATCTACTCGATGGGCATATTCTACCTGAA
The DNA here is from genome assembly GCA_017430155.1 of Kiritimatiellia bacterium. Lineage (GTDB taxonomy): Bacteria > Verrucomicrobiota > Kiritimatiellia > RFP12 > UBA1067 > RUG572. The sequence goes on from JAFRNO010000379.1 coordinate 2,431, forward strand.
GCGCATCGCAGAAGTAGGTGTGATCGAAGATTGAAAAAGGAAGGAAACAGCATTATGAAGAAATTGGCAATGGCAATTCTATCGGCGGCGCTCGTCGCCGCGACGGCGAACGCCGCCGTGCCGGAGGTTCTCACCTACCGGGGGCAGCTTTCCCGCACGGGCGGTTTCGCCGAGAGAGGAGAGAACCTCACGCTCACATTCAAGATCTACGACAGCGCGGCCCCGGTAACCGTTCTTTGGGGCCGGTCGGTCGTCGCGTCGGTGGATTCCAACGGCGTCTTCTACGCAGAGCTGAAGGACGACAACGGCGCGGCGGTGCAGGGCGCAACCTACACGGCGCTCGTCGATGCGGTCGCCGCCGCGAAGGACGCGATCGAGGTCGGCCTCACGCCTCCGGGCGCGGGCGAAATCACGCCGCGCCAGACGCTCACCACGGGCGTCCGCGCCGCGCGGGCCGCGCGGACCAAGGCGGTGGACGTTTTCTACGCTGAAAACCGGATCATGGCGCAAGGAGCGGTGATCGACGAGTTGATCGTCAATTCGGTCACCGTGACGAACGGTTCCGCTCAGCTCCCGCCAGTCTGCTACCTCGAGCCTGTCGCGGAGCAGTCGCTTGGCGGCGGCAATGGCAAGGTGACGATCAAGGGGCTTTCGCCAGCCCGCTCGGCCTGGCCTTATGCGCCGGCTTCGAAGAGCTGCTACACGACGTCAGGCGCATCATGTGATATGGCGCTCACATACGAAAACGACGAAGGCGCGTTTTCGGTGCTGCTGCCGAAAGGATGCAAGGTCGAGGGCGATTCGGCCGCAGTACGCACCGTGAACGCGACAGCGTTCGGCAAGGCAAATTGATGAAAGGGAATCGAGCATGACCATGAAAAAGACTATCTTGACAGTACTTCTCGTTGCCGCAGCGACGGCGCAGGCACGGTTCTCGGAGTCGCACATCCCGCTGTCCAGCGGGACGGACCCCAACCTCCAGGACAACACCATCTACGACGTGAACTCCGATCTCACCCTTTCGGCGGTCGCCGGATCCAGCAAGTTCAGGGTGCTTGGCAGCAATGTCGTCGCCATCAAC
>JAFRNO010000380.1 GCA_017430155.1 Kiritimatiellia bacterium
CTATTCTGAAGAGAAGCTTTCCGCGGACATCTCGGCTTCCCGGAGCGCGGAAGTGCCCATTGTTGTCTTCTGGCACAGCGTGTTCTCCTGGATGTTCGCAAACGGGACGGCATGTGCCGCAGACGTCCTCGCCGACCTTTCCAAGGCCGACGCCCTCATTGCCCTTTCCCCCACGGACGAGGCCTTCTTCAGGCTGCTGGGCTGTCGGGCCCTTGCCATCCCGTACTGCGACGCCGACCTGATGGGCGGATTCAAGCGGAAGGACCATCCGCACCGCATCCTGTGGATGGGGCGTCTCGTTGGACTGAAACGCCCGATGGACGCCATCCGCATCCTAGAACGGGTGAAGACCGAGATCCAGGACGCGGAACTGGTCATGCTCGGCGAGGGTTCCCGCGACGTCCTGCGCAAGATCGAGGGCTACCTTGAACGGCGTCCCGCGCTTCGCGGCGCGGTTGAGCTCGCCGGATTCCAGAAGGACGTGAGGCCGTACCTTGAAGCGTCGGGCGTGGGGCTGGTCACGTCGAAGTTCGAGGGCTATTCCCATGCGGTCGTCGAAATGAAGATGGCGTCGATGCCCGTCGTTTCGTACTCGATGCCCTACCTCGTCACGCTCAAGGACGGCTCGGGAGCGGTGCAGGTGCCGCAGGGGAACGTCGACGCGGCGGCGGCGGAGATCGTGAAGCTCTTCTCCGACGGGGACTTGTGCGTGCGGCTCGGGAAGGCGGCGAGAAGTTCGTACGAGAGAATCGCCGCGTTCGACCAACGCGGGGCGTACGAACGGCTGTTCGCCGATCTGAAGAGGCCGGACGCGGAGTCGGAACTCCGTGCGGTCGACGCGGCGGCGGCGGGGAATGTCCTGCGCGTGCTGGCAGGACATGCCGTCATGGGATTTGACGCCGCCATGGGCCGGGGCAAGGCCAGCGAGATGGAGCGTGAGTCGAGAAGCGGCGCGCTCGGTGCGCTCGGCAGGTTCCTAATTAAGGCCGGACGCCGCATGGCCCGTCCGTGACGAGACTGTGGCAAGGGACGGCATATTTGGTATAATGTGCGGTGCCGTAAAGGAACAATAGAATGATAACAGTCGGAATAATCGGTTGCGGGGTCGTCGGCTTCCGCGGCTACGGGGAGCATGTCTGACCATGCCAAAGGTCTCCGTCATCATCCCGGTCTACAACGTCGAGAAGTATCTCGGCGAATGCCTCGACTCGATTCTCGGCCAGACGCTGGGCGACGTCGAGGTCCTTTGCGTGGACGATGGCTCGACCGACGGTTCTGCGAAGATCCTGGCTGAATATGCCGCGAGGGATTCCCGCGTGAGGGCGTTCTCGTCACCGCACGCCGGGGCATTTCGCGCGCGGGAGGTCGGCGTCAAGGCCTCCTGCGGCGAATACGTGTATTTCATGGATGCGGACGACCTGCTCGCCAAAGAGGCGTTCGCGGACCTCTGCGCGCGGGCCGACGCTGAACGATTGGACCAGATCGTCTTTGCGTCGTCCGTGTTCTGCGAAGGCGACGTGACGGACGACCTTCGGAGGTGGGCCCGGCGAATGGAACGGTATTATTCCATTGCGCACGCCTGTTGCGGAAAGGTCATGGACGGCATGGCCCTGATGCAGGATCTCCTTGAACACGACTGTTTCCACGTGAGCCCTCCGCTGCGCGTGATACGGGGCGCCGTCGTACGCGACAATCCCTATCCGTTCCCTGACGCGACAACGCGCGCCGACAATTATTTCACTCCGCTTTCGCTCCATTACTCGAAACGCGCACTGGCGGTGGCGGACCGGCATTACCGTCGCCGCGTCCGCAATGGCTCGATCAGCACCTCTCCTGAATCCATCCGCCGGCACGCCCGCAACCTGCTGGCCGTGCTGCTGGCCCTTTACCGTTTTGAGCCGTTCCGCGCGCCGTTGCGAGACCCGTCTTCGACGCTCTCGCTTTTTGCGGCCAAGCTTTCCGTGGCCATGTACGGCAAGGCCTGGAACTTGCCGCCGGAGGAGCGCCTCTCGACCCTTGCGGAGGTCCTGTCGTCCGCGGCGCCGGAAGAGTGCGCGTTTGTCCTTCAGGTCCAGATGACGGCCATGCGCGAGCTCAAGCGGCGCCCGCTTCCTGAAACCGGCCCTCTGTTCAAGTCCCTGCTCCGGTGCCTGTGGCGCAGATTGCGCGGCGGCACGGGGAATCCCGTGCTCATTCGTTGAGGAGGAGCGAAATGGCCCATGTCTCTGTCGTCATCCCCGTCTACAACGCCGAGAGGCATCTCGGCGAATGCCTTGATTCCATCCTCGGGCAGACGCTGAAGGACATCGAGGTCATCTGCGTCGACGACGGCTCCACCGACGGCTCCGCGAAGATGCTCGCGGAATATGCGGCGCGGGATCCGCGCCTGAGACACCTCTCTTCTGCGCACGGGGGTGCCGGAGCCGCGCGGAACAGAGGGCTTGACGAAGCGGGCGGCGAGTATCTGCTCTTCTGCGATGCAGACGACTGGCTCGACCGCGGCGCGCTTGGCGCGCTGTACCGGATGGCGAAGGCGTCGTCGTCGGACGTCGCCCTCACGGGCATGCGCTACTTCGACGATGCGACCCGCGACGAATATCGCGTGTGGACGGTCAACCGCAAGACGCTGGGCCTGCCCCGGACTTTCGCCCCGGATCTTCTCGGTGAACGGCTCTTCACGGCGTTGCGCGCGCAGATGGGCGGCCGGCTCTTCAGGCGCGCCTTCGTGCGGGACCTTGGAATCAGGTTCCAGGAGCAGCCGAGGGTCAACGATCTCGCGTTCGTCGCGACGGCGCTTGCCCTGGCGGAGAGAATCTCCGTCGACGACTCGGCCCGCTACCATTACCGCAAGAACCAGGGCGGCAACCTCAGTTCGGGAATCGACAGGATGCCCGAGATGTCGGCGCACGCCTGGCTTCGCGTGCGGGAAGACCTGATCGCCCGCGGCAAGTTCGAGCGGTTCCGCGCCGCCTTTTCCCGCGCGGCCTCGCAGTCGCTCGTGGAGGTGGTCGCTTCCATGCGCGACGCGGACGCCATGGAGAAGTTCTTCAAGAAGGCGCAGGCGGAACTCATTCCCGCCCTCGGCCTTGAGCGCGGCCAGTCTGTCGAGTCCGCATACCCGTTCTTCGACGCGGACAGTCCGTTGCCGATTCTCATCGACCGCCTTGCGTCTTCGCGGCGGAGATATGACGACCTGCGTGCGAAGGTCTTCGCATTCCGCAGGCATCCGTTTCTGTCGTTTTGCCGTTTCTTCAGGAGGCGATTTGCATGACGGCACCTTTCCGCCAGATCTGCTTTGCGGCCATGGCCGGGGACGACATCCGCGCGGAGAGTTCCTCCGGCGGCGCGTTTACGATTCTCGCCAGAAACATCCTCGCGCGCGGGGGCGCGGTCTGCGGCGCGGCGTTCGACGAGGAGTTCCGCTGCCGGTACGAAGTCGTCCGCGACGAATCGTCGCTTGCCCGCCTGCGCGGCTCGAAATACGTCAGGGCCGCGTTGCCGCGGAAGTTCCTCGCCGACGTTCATGCCGTACTGGAATCCGGTGCCCCCGTTCTGTTCTCCGGCACGCCGTGCCATGTCGCCGCGGCCAGGCGGATGTTCGCCGCCCATGCCGATTCGCTTTTCACCGTCGATCTCATCTGCGCCGGCTGCCCCGACCAGGGACTGTTCGACCGCTATCTCGAGGAGAACTGGGGCAGCGGCAACGTCGCGAAATACGAGTTCCGCAGCAAGGCGCGCGGGTGGCGGCACCATCACTATCTCCTGCACGTCGTTCTGAAAGACGGGCGCGAAATCTGGCGTGAAAGGGGGGAGGACGAGTTCATGACGGCGATGTCGACCGGCTTGGGCGTGTCCGCCGGCTGCTTCAAGTGCCCGTTCTGCACGATGGACCGTCCGGGCGACATCACGATCGGCGACTTCTGGATGGTGCCGGAGGAGATGGACGACGGCAAGGGGACTTCCGCGCTTCTCCTGAACACCGCGAAGGGGGCTGCGCTTTTCGACGCCGTGCGCCGTGACTTCGTGAAAGTCTCGGAGTATCCGCCGTCGATCCTGGAACAGAGCCAGGCCCGCCTCCGTTCGCCGCGGAACGTCCCGCCGGGACGGTGGGCATTCTGGCGCGTATTGGACGAATCCGCCGCGACGGTTCGGACTGCCGCGGATCGGGCATTGGCGGGAGGGGCGTCATGACGTCGTCAACGGACAAGCAGTGCTATGCGGCCATGGCGTCCGAGGAGGTGCGCCTGCAGAGCTCGTCGGGCGGGGCGTTCTCCGTCTTCGCCCGGTGGATACTCTCCCAGGGCGGAATCGTCGTCGGGGCGGCCTTCGTCGATCGGATGGAATGCGCCTACGTCGCGGTTGAAGACGAAGAAGGTTTGGCGCGCCTTCGCGGGTCAAAGTACGTAAAGGCGAACTTGACGGGGGACGTGCTCGACTCCATGCGGCGCGGGCTTGCCGCGAACCGCCCGGTGCTGTTCACGGGCGTGCCTTGCCAGGTCGCCGCGGTCAAGGCCCTGTTCAAAGACGATCCCGGGTCGTTGTTCTGCATCGACCTTGTCTGCAATGGAACGCCGAAGCGCTCGATGTTCAGGCGGTATCTTGAAGAGAACTGGGGCGTCGACCGTGTCGCCGGATTTGAGTTCCGGAACAAGTCGCGGGGGTGGCGGTTCGGGCACGCGCTTCTCCACGTCAGCTTCCAGGACGGAACGGAGGAATGGCGCGACAGCGCCGACGACGAGTTCATGCAGGCGTTTTCGCGGAAGTACGTCCTGGAGGACGGCTGCTTCAACTGCCGGTTCTGCGGGCTCGAACGCCCTGGCGACATGACGCTCTGCGATTATTGGAAATGCGAACCGGCTTGGGATGACGGGAAGGGCACGTCGGCGATCATCGTGAACAGCGTGCGCGGCGCGATGATGCTGTCGGCCGTTTCGAAGCGCTTTGCCCGGTTGGGGGAGGTCCGTGTGGAGGATGTCGTCCGCCACCAGCCCCGGTTGCGGGAGCCCTTTGGACGGGAAGTCGGGATGGCGTGCTTTGTCAGGGATGTCGAAGCCGGCATGTCGATGAAGGACGCGATGGCGAAGGCGCGATCAGACCTCGCCCGCAACGTCGCCGTCCTCAACTTCCATTGGGAGACCGTCAATTTCGGCGCGGTCCTGACGGCATACGCGCTGAACAGGGGTTTGCGCGACATGGGGTTCGACGTACGCAACATTGATTTCAGGACGGATCTCCCGCGTGTCCTGCGCAAGCCCCCGAACGCGAAGTTCGACGAGTTCCGGCGTCGGCATATACCAATGACGCAGCGAATCGAAAGCGCGGGGGCGCTCAAGTCGCTCAATGCACGTTTCGGGTCCTTCGTCGTCGGTTCGGACCAGGTGTGGAATCCGGACCTGACGGGCTGGTTCCGCGACGTCTACTTCCTCATGTTCGCGCATCCCGACAAGCGCATCGTCTCCGCAGCCGCCAGTTTTGGGATGGACCCGACGGCGGCATGCGGCGGGATGCTTGACAAGGCGATGCGGACTTTCGACAGGGTTACGGTACGGGAGGAAAGTGCATCGGAGCGGCTTTCGGCATGTGGAATCGCCGTGGCCGCAGTCGCAGACCCTGTGTTCCTGCTTGTCCGGGAGGACTGGCTTTCGCTCGCCGCGACGGCCACTACGCCCGGATGCGAATCCGACATCGTGGCGTACGCCGTCAACCCCTTCGGGAA
>JAFRNO010000381.1 GCA_017430155.1 Kiritimatiellia bacterium
ATTGCAAAGATGCCCGGCAAGGATGGCAGGCCTTGCACGGGCGTTGAGCTGTTGCCAGCCGGTGAGGCGATGGTGGCGCTGTGGCGCGGCATTCACGCACGGTGGTCATTTCTCACCGCGAGCAACTACATCATCATGCCCGATCACCTGCACCTGCTCTTGATCGTCGATTACCGCCAGGCGCGGGGATTTGACATCCTGGATTGGTTTCAGCATTTCCGGCGCGAAGGCGAGGATGCCGTGGCTCCATTTCTCGGCGTCGCCCCGGCGTTCGTATGGGAGGATCATTTCTGGCTCCTGCTCGTCAATGCCGGGAGGATGCTCGCCTCCGTTCGCACCTACATCAAGATGAATCCCGCGCGCAAGGTGTGGAAGGAGAGCCATCCGGATCGTTTCGTGCGCCACAGCGGCGTACGGCACACGGTTCTTGATCCGGCGCTATCCTGGACGGCGATCGGCGACCTGACGATCCTCGCCTCGCCTTTCATGTTTCCCGTTCGTCTGACGCGCCGGATGACCGTGGCACAGCATGTGCCGGAGATCGAGAAGATGGTGAATCAGGCGCACCGCGGCATGGTGCCCGTCTGCGGGTTCCTTTCGCCGGGCGAGAAGGAACTGGAGCGGCGCTTGCGCGCGGAGCCGCATGCGCGATGGATCAAAACGGTGGCGCATGGCCTGCCGCCGCGCTTTGATCCAACCGTTGCGGATTCGCGCTATCTGGCGGAAGGACGCCAGCTCTTCCTCAGTTCTTTCCCCGTCGATGTGCCGGTGTTTCCGGTCAACTACGACAACTGCCATCTCATGAACGCCCGCAACGAGGCGCTGTGCCAACGGGCGAGAGGCGAAGATGAGCAACCCAGCCCACGTATTCTCCTGCCCGGGGGTACGGGGGCGAAGCCCCCGGTTGTTGTCCGAGAAAGGAAAACCGCATGAACCTCACCGACGAGCAGCAGAAAGTGGTGGCGATTTCCGCCGGGCGGCACCTCGTGCTGGCACCGCCCGGATCCGGAAAGACCGAGATGCTCTCGCAGCGCATCGTGCGCGCGGCCGAATCCGGCATCGACCCCGCGCGCATGCTCTGCGCGACGTTCACAAACCGCGCCGCGTTCGAGATGCGCACGCGCCATCCGGCGGCCAGCGGCCTCGGCATGCCCCGAGGCCCGGCCTCGCGTGCTCGCGGAGTGTCCCGAAGGGTCTCCGCGCCACGGGAGGCGGGCTTCGCGGGCGCTGACGGGACGGGATTGCGGACAAGGCGCCCTTTCTCGGACCCTCAGGCTGGCAGGGCAAGGGCATTTCAGCGAAACGCCAGGCTGGAAAAGGAAAGAAGCAGTCTGCCAAATGAGAACACCATGCGGAATCCCGATGATTCGACGGAATGGTCTTGCAAGGGACGTGCGGGTTTGGTATGCTAGTGCGTATGAAAAACTTAACCGTTTTAACTGGGGTGTCATTTGCCCTTAGTTTTGCGTTCGCCGGATGCGCGCTGTTCGACAACGAGCCGCCTGAGTCTTACGTTGTCATCGAGGAGACCAAGCCGTCCGCGCCAGACAAGGTCGTCATCGACACCGCGATGAAAGTCCGCTTTTACGAGGTCCCCGAACCGTTCGCTGATTGGACGGAAAGTTCGTCCAAGGACTTTGGCGTGAAGAAATCCGAGAGCATAGCCCGCGAGACAGACACCGATCACGAATGGAAGGAGCTCTTCGCCCGTGCGTGCGAGGTGACCTGGCCCGTCGGGTCATCATGCACCTACGTAGGGGCGCTCGGCAAGCTGCGCGTGCGGAACACGCCCGAGAACCTGGCGCGCATCGACAAAATCATGGGGGTGCTGAATCGCGAACCAGCGCCGTTGGAGGTGCAGGTGCGCTTCGTCAGGGTTGCACAGAAGACGCTTGACGAGCTCGGGGCCGAATTGGCGCCGGGGAAGAGCGCGGGATGCCGTTTCGACCTCGCGGACTTCGATGCCGTTCCTGCCGGCGAGCTTGAGCGCCGCCTGGTCTCCCGGCGCGACCTTCTCGGAAATGACGCCCCGAGAGTTCGGACGCTTTCAGGTTATGAGGCTGCCTACGCGTCGGTGACGGAATGCCGCTATCCGCAGGACTTCGATGTGGCACTGGGCGAGATGACTGGCGGCGGCAGCAACAGGGTCGCGCAGGTCAAGCGGTTCGGCTTCGCCACGGCCGAGCCGCAAAACTTCGAGATGCGCGAGATCGGCACGAAACTGTGCGTGACGCCAACGTTGTCCGACGACGGGCGCACCGTCAAGGTCAGATTGAACGCACAGGTCGTCGCCCCTCCGGAATGGAAGGACTATGGCACGCAGTTGCCTGCGCCGGACGGAGGCACCTACGGTCTTCCGATGGAGCAGCCGTTCTTCCCCGTCCGCTCGGTTGACACGACGGTGCACGCCGCGCTGGGGGAGACGTTGCTTGTGGGCGCACGCGTCGCTGCAGGCAAGACCGACGAGACCGAACTCGTGTTCCTCCGCGTCCGGAGGCTCACGCCTGCGCCTTCTCGTCCGGCATCGGCTTCACGCCGATGTCCGCCAAACGCATCGAGATGATGCGCGAAATGCCCTTCTCCTGCTGGCTCACGCCGTAGACGAGGTCGCTGCCCGCGATGGTGTGCTGGTTGTGCGTGATGATGAGGAACTGCGAGCGGTCGAGGAAGTCCTTGAGCGCGTCCACGAAGCGGCCGATGTTCGCGTCGTCCAGCGCCGCGTCGAGCTCGTCGAGCATGCAGAACGGCGCGGGCTTGATCATGAAGATCGCGAACAGCAGCGCGACGGCCGTCATCGTGCGCTCGCCGCCGGAGAGGAGCGTGACGCTCTGCGGACGCTTCCCGGGCGGACGCGCGATGATGTCGATGCCGCACTC
>JAFRNO010000382.1 GCA_017430155.1 Kiritimatiellia bacterium
CGGTGGAGGCGTACGGACGCGACGTGCGCGCGTTCCTCGCGTTCCTCGCCGCACGCGGCAAGACGACGCCGGACGCGCTCGTGCGCGCGGACGTGGCGGACCACGTCGGCGCCCTGCGCGCCGCAGGACGAAAAGCTTCGACGCGCGCGCGCGCCTTCGTGTCCGTGCGCGAGTTCCTCGCCTACCTCGCCACCGCGCACGCGACGCCGCGCGACCTCTCCGAAGGACTGGAAGCGCCGAAGAAGAACGTCGTGCTGCCGCGCGTCCTCGACGAGGAAACCACGCGCAGGATACTGGAATCCGCAGGCGGCTCCACGCCGCGCGACCTGCGCGATCGCGCGATGCTCGAGTTCCTCTACGGGTGCGGACTGCGCGTGAGCGAGCTCTGCGGACTGGAGCTCCAGGACGTGATCGCGGACGCGGGCGTGGTGCGCTGCCGCGGCAAGGGATCCAAGGAACGCATCGTGCCGATCGGCCTTCCCGCCGCGACGGCGCTCGCGCGCTACGTCGCGTCGGCGCGCGATTCGTTCGCGCGCGGCAACGCGGCCGAGCGGCGGATTTTCCTCACGCGGCTGGGGCGTCCGTTCACGCGCATGGGCGTGTTCAAGATGCTGCGCGAACGCGCGGCGGCGGCCGGCGTGGACGCGCACGCGGTGTCGCCGCACGTGCTGCGGCACTGCTTCGCGACGGATCTTCTCGCGCACGGCGCGGACATCCGCGCAATCCAGGAAATGCTCGGACACGCCTCGATCGCGACCACGCAGATCTACACGCACGTGGACCGCGCGCGCCTCAATGCCGTCCACAGCACCTACCATCCGCGCGCCGATTTCCCCTTGGACGGGGCTTCAGACGGCGTTTCCCCCGAAAAATAAGGAAAAATCACGTCGAGATGCATTTCGCGCTTGCAAATGCGCCGAAAAATCGCTATCATACACGGCGTAGCAGGGCATATCGTCCTTGCAGCAAAAAGGAAAAACATCACATGGCTAAGAAAGAAATCGTCCCGACCACCAAGAGTGGTATCATGGTCGCGCTCGCGGAGGCTGCCGGCATCTCGAAGAAGCAGGCTGTCGCCGTCTACGAGAAGCTCCTTGACCTCGCCGTCAAGGGAGCGAAGCAGGAGGAGAAGGGCTACATGCTCCCTGGCCTCGGCAAGCTCGTCAAGAAGCAGCAGGCTGCTCGCACGGGCCGCAATCCTGCGACCGGCGAGACGATCAAGATCAAGGCGAAGAAGGTCGTGAAGTTCCGTCTCGCCAAGGCTTGCAAGGACGCCGTGCTCGCGAAGTAATCCGCACGCACGACGAATTGTCGAAGTGGAGGCTCGGCGTTGCCGAGTCTCCATTTTTTTGGTACAATGCGCGGCGCACAGGAGAAGAGGCTCTTTGAAAATGGTCACACGCAGACAAGGTCGCGAATGGGCGCTGCAGATGCTCGTTCAGTTTGATTTGAACCCGCCGGAGGCGGTTGACGCCGCTATTGCCGATTTCTGGGAGCAGCAGGCGCAGCTGGAGTCCGACGCATTGGCGGCGGAGGTGCGCGACGCGCGTGTGATCTTCACTTCGGACGATCCCCGCGTGCAGGCGTCTCTCGCCACCGCGCGCGCGTTCGCCGAAGAGCGCGTGAGGGGCGTGTGGCCCGCGCGCGACGAACTCGACGCGGCGCTTGAACCGTATCTTGAGAACTGGTCGCTCTACCGTCTCGGCACGGTCGAGCGCGCCGTGCTGCGCCTCGGGGCGTGGGAACTGCTGAACTGCGCGGACATCCCCTCGCCGATCGTCGTCAACGAGGCGGTCGACCTCGCGAAGTGGTTCTCCGAGTCGAAGAGCGGGCGGTTCGTGAACGGCGTGATGGACCGTTTCGCCAAGGCTGCGCGCGCGGCACGGAAAGAGGACGCCCCCGAGGAGGAGACCTTTACGCCGTGACGGACGCCGACTACATGCGGCGTGCCATCGCCTTGGCCTGGAGGAGCGCCGGCCACACGCGCCCCAATCCGCCCGTGGGCGCCGTCGTCGTCAAGCGCGGCGCCGTGATCGGCGAGGGACGCCACCGGCGGTGCGGCGGCGACCACGCGGAGGTCGCGGCGCTGAAGGCCTGCAAGATTTCGCCGAAGGGCGCGACCGTTTACGTGACGTTGGAGCCGTGCTCGAAGCCAGGGCGCGTGGGCGCGTGCTGCGACGCGCTGATCGCCGCCGGCGTGAAGCGCGTGGTGTGGGCGTGCGCCGATCCAAACCCGACGAACCGCGGCAAGGCCGCGCGCGTCCTGCGCCGCGCCGGCATCGAGACCGCGCGCGGACTCTGCGCCGACGAGGCGTCCGCCGTGATCCGTCCGTTCGCGAAGCACGTGACGACCGGCCTGCCGTACGTCACCGTGAAACTCGCGATGTCGCTGGACGGAAAGATCTGCGACGACTGGGGCGACGCGAAGTGGGTGTCCAGCGCGCGCGCGCGCCAGACGACCCGCGCGCTCCGCACGCAGGTCGACGTCGTGCTCGTGGGCGCGGAGACGGTGCGCCGCGACAATCCCTCGCTGCTTGCGCGTCCGCGTCCGAACCCCGATTTGTGGCGCGCGGTCGTGTCGCGCAGCGGGAAGCTGCCGCGGGACGCGCAGGTGTTCACCGACGCGGCGCGCGACCGCACGCTCGTCTACCGCGACGCCGTCGAGGCCGTGCGCGACCTCGGCGCGCGCGGCTTCCTGCACGTCCTCTGCGAGGGCGGGCTCGCGCTCGCGCGATCGCTCGCGGAGGCGGGGCTCGTGGACGAATGGATCACCGTGCTCGCGTCGAAGGTGATCGGCTCGCGCCGCATCGGCGACGCCGTGGAGATCGGGAGGTGCGCGTGTTTACAGGACTGATCCAGCGCGTCGGCACGGTGAAGCGCGTCTCGCGCGGACGCGGCCTCGTGCTCGAGTTCCAGTTCGAGCCGTGGCCCGAGCCGCTCGTGAAGGGCGAGAGCGTGGCCGTGAACGGCACCTGCCTCACGGTGGCGGACTGCGACGCGACGCGTTTCACGGCCGACGTGCTGCGCGAGACGGAGGCGCGCACGGGCCTCGCAGAGCTGCTGCCGGGCGCGCGCGTGAACCTCGAACGCGCGCTCAAGGCCGGCGACCGGTTCGGCGGACACGTCGTGCAGGGGCACGTGGACGGACGCGGCACGCTGCTGCGGCGCGAGCAGAAGGGACGCGACTTCGCGCTCACGTTCGCGTGCCCGCGCGCGGTCGCGGCCGCGAGCGTGCTGAAGGGGTCGGTCGCGGTGAACGGCGTGTCGCTCACCGTGAGCGGCCTCGGCGACGACTGGCTGCGCGTGGACGTGATACCCACGACGGCGTCCGAGACGAACCTCGACTCGTTGCGCGTGGGCGACCGCGTGAACCTGGAGAGCGACGTGCTGGGCAAGTACGCCATCCGGCGCGCGGAGGCCGATTCTGCGGACGAGCCGGAAGAAGGCGGGCTGACGATGGAGATGCTTGCGGAGAACGGATTTTTATGAAACGCTTTGTTCCCAGCCTGTGCGTCATCCTGCTGCTCGCCGCGCTCGGTGCGGGCGCGTGGTGGCTGCAGCGTCCGCAGGAGACGGCGCGTGCGGAGCAGGCTGTGCCGGCGCCATCCCGTGCGGCGGAGCTGATCGTGGCGGGGTTGGGCGGTTTCCGCGGCCTCGCAGCGGAGGTGATCTGGTTCCGCGCCGACCGGCTGTGGGACGAAGGCCGTTACGGCGAACTCGCCCAGCTGGCGAGCTGGTTGACGTTCCTTGAACCGCACACGGCCGAAATCTGGTCCTACGCGTCGTGGAACCTCGCCTACAACGTGTCCGTGGCCATGCCCACGCCGGCCGACCGCTGGCGCTGGGTGAGGGCGGGGCTCCGCCTCCTGCTCGACGACGGCCTGCGCCTGAATCCTTCCGATCCGCAGCTCTACAAGTCGCTGTCCGACATGTTCCGATTCAAGTTGGGAATGAACACGGACGACTGCGCGGCGTACTACCGCAAGCAGTGGAAGGACGAGATTGACAACGCGCGGATGTCCGGCGACTGGGAGTCGGTCCGGCTCGATCCGGAGAAGATGCGCGCGATCGACGCCGAGTACGGCGCGCAGGACTGGACGCATCCTCTGGCGAGTGCGCTCTACTGGGCGCACTTCGGGCTGTCGTACGCGCAGACGCCCTACGCGCGCGCCGACCTGCGTGAGGCCGTCTACCAGTCGCTCATGATGGAGGCGGACATGAACCCGCGCTTTGCGCCGCGTGCGTTGGCGGAGATGCAGACCGCGCTGCGCGAACGCCCCAACCCGTACCTGCGCGACGTCATCAAGGGCTTCAGCGCCCGTCACGGCCTCCCGTCCAAGTGACGGGCAGCCCAAGCGCGGGAGGGTTCAGCGCGACCGCGGCTTGACGGCGGCCGCGCTTTGCGCTACAATGTGCCCATGAACAGAAAAGAATTTATCCTCAGCGGGGCAGGTGCGTTCTTCATCGCGTCTGCCGGAAAGGCGTTCGGCGCGGATGCGCCGTCGAATCGCGTGCGGCTCGCGCTCGTGGGCTGCCGTGAAAAGGGACGCGGCGCGGCCGTGGTGCAGCGCGCGCTCCAGGTGCCAGGCGTGGAGATCGCCTACGTGTGCGACGTGGATTCGCGCGCGATGGACTACGCCGCCGACCTCGTGGAGAAGAAGAGCAACGGCGCGAGCCGTCCAAAGAAGGAGAAGGACCTGCGCAAGATCCTCGCGGACAAGTCCGTCGACGGCATCCTCTCCGAGACGCCCGACCATTTCCACGCGTGGAGCGCCGTGATGGCGATGCGCGCGGGGAAGGCGGTGTACGTGGAGAAGCCGTGCGCGTTCTGTCCGCGCGAGTGCGAGATCATCCTCGACACGTGGCGGAAGACGGGCATGGTGTTCCAGCAGGGCAGCCAGCGGCGCTCGTCCGTGCCGTTCCGCATCGCGGCGGAGCTCGTGCGAAAGGGCGAGCTGATCGGCAAGCCCACGTGGGGCAAGACGTGGTACATGACGCATCGCGCCCCGATCGGCAAGGGCCAGCCCGCAGCCGTGCCCGAGTGGCTGGACTGGGATCTGTGGCAGGGGCCGGCGCCGCGCGTCGCCTACCGCGACAACGTGATCCACTACAACTGGCACTGGTTCCGCAACTGGGGCACGGGCGAGTGCGGCAACAACGCGGTGCACTTCGTGGACGTTGCGCGCTGGTGCCTCGGCGCGGACTGGCCGTGCCGCGTGTCCTCCACGGGCGGCAAGTACTGGATGCCGCCGGACGCGGACTGGGAGTGGCCCGACACGCAGACCGCCACGTGGGACTTCCCGGACGGCAAGTTCATCACGTGGGAGGGCCTCTGCTGCGTCAACCAGAAGCCCTACATGAACGTCTCGACGGGCGCGATGGTGTACGGCACGGACGGCGCGGCGTTCTTCGGGCCCGGCGGCGGCGTGGAGATCTTCGACAAGAAGGGCAAGTCCGTCAAGAAGTGGAACACGGCCGGCAAGACGGTCCTCACGAACACGGACGACCGCTCCGGCGGCGGCTGGGCGGACACGACGCGCGAGCATCTGGAGAACTTCGTGGACTGCATCCGCGCGAAGACGCCCGAGAAGGCGTACGCGAACGCGGACATCGGCGTGAAGTCCACCTTCCTCGCCCTCACGGCCAACATCTCGTACTTCTGCGGCAAGGCGATCGACATCGATCCGAAGACCGGCGCGCTCCTCACGAAGGAGGGCGCGAGCCTCTGGCAGCGCGAATACGAGAAGGGCTGGGAGCTCGTCTGAGCGGAGGAAGACCGGGCATGAACATCTACATCGGAAAAGACAAGAACGACATGGCGCAGCACGCCGCCGACGCGGCGGCGGCGCACATCCGCGCGGCGATCGCCGCGCGGGGCGAGGCGCGCATCATCGTGGCGACGGGCGCGAGCCAGTTCGAGTTCCTTGCCGCGCTCGTGAAGGAGCCGGGCATCGACTGGACGAAGGTGACGGGCTTCCACCTCGACGAATACGCCGGGCTGCCCGTCACGCACAAGGCGAGCTTCCGCGCCTACATGCGCGCGCGGTTCGTGTCGCAGACGCCCCAGCCGATGAAGGCCTTCAACGAGGTCGACGGCGAGGCGGCTGATCCCGACGCCGAGTGCGCGCGCCTGAAGGCGCTCGTGCGCGCGGCGCCGATCGACCTCGCGTGCATCGGCTTCGGCGAGAACGGGCACATCGCGTTCAACGACCCGCCGGCCGACTTCGACACGAACGAGGCGTACCGTCTCGTCGCGCTCGACGAGAAGTGCCGCATGCAGCAGGTGGGCGAGGGCTGGTTCCCGGACCTCGCCGCCGTGCCCACGCACGCCTACTCGATGACGGTGAAGCAGATCATGTGGTCGCGCGCGATCGTGTGCACCTGCCCCGACGCCCGCAAGGCCGACGCCGTGAAGGGCTGCATCGAGGGACCGGTCACGAACACCTGCCCGGGCTCCATCCTGCAGATGCACCCGAACTGCGCGTTCTTCTTCGATCCGCCGGCGGCGGCGCTGCTCTCCGCGCGATGAGCGACGCGGGGGCAGACTCCGTCGAGGCGTGGCTGGAGTCGCGTCCGAGCGAAGGCGTCGGATGCGGCCGTCTCCGGTGCGGCACCTGCGGGGGGGAGTGGCACGTGGAGGCCTACCTCGGCGCCGGGCTGTCGTCCGAAGTGTACCGTGTGCGCAACCTGCGCCTCAGCTACGAGGGGGCGCTGAAGCTCCTCGTCAACGACGCGCGCAACCTGAAGACGCGGTTCCTGGCGGAGATCGACGCCCTCCGCTTCCTGTCGCTGCCGTCCTTGCCGCGTTTCTTCGGCGCCGGCGAGTTCGGCGGAAGGCCGTTCTACGTGATGGAGTACCTTCTGCCGCTGCCCGACCCGATGCCGCGCGGCGACGTGCCGGATTTCATGAACAAGGTCGCGAAGGCGGTCCAGACCCTGCACGAGGCGGGATACGTCCACCGCGATCTGAAGCCCGGCAACATCCTCCTGCGCCGGAACGGCGACCCCGTGCTGATCGACCTCGGCCTCGTGAAGCAGCGCGGCAACGCGCACACCCCTCTCGGCTGGAAGCCGCGCAAGGTCTCGATGGTGGACGGCAGGCCCGTGGGCGTCGGCACGCTCGACTTCGCCGCGCCGGAGCAGTTGCTGGAGGGCAAGTCGCTCGTGCAGGGCGACGTGTTCTCCCTCGGCAAGATCGCGTGGTACCTCTACGAGGAGAATCCGCCGTCGACCATGCGCGCGATCATCCACCGCGCGACGCGTGAAATCCCCACGGAACGCTACGAGTCGGCGCAGGCGTTCGCGACGGCGGTCCGCCGCCGGAACAGGCGCGCGGTGGTCCTGTGGCTGCTCGCCGCGCTCGGCGTCGCCGCCGTGGCCCTCGCCGTCATGTTCCGCGCCGACCTCAAGAGAATGATGGTGGGTTACCTCGTTCCGCAGGAACCGGTGGCGGCGGTTGCGCCGCAACCGGAAACGGTTCCCGAGGAGGCTCCGACCAACGTGGTGGAGGAGGTCGAGGAACCTCCTGCCCCCGTCGATCCGGCGGAGGCGGTCCTTCAGCGTCCGGACGAAACGGAAGAGGAGTATTTCGAACGCATGTCGCCGTTGGCGGAAGAGGGAGAAGCCCTTGCGCAAATCGCGGTGGCCGAGGCGTGCTTCTACGGACGGGGAACGCCCACGAACCGTGTCGCCGCCGTGGAATGGTACCGCAAGGCGGCGGAGGCGGGGATCGCCTCCGCGCAGGCCTCGCTCGGCCTCTGCCTGCTGAACGGACTGGGCTGCGAGAAGGACGCGGAGGCGGCCGTCGAGTGGTACACCCGGGGGGCTGAGCAGGGCGATCTCAACGCGATCAACGGACTTGCGTTCTGCTGCCTTCACGGCTTCGGGACCGAGAAGGACGAGAAGAAGGGGTTTGAACTCGCGATGAAGGCCGCGTTGCGCGGACACGCGCCCTCGCAGACGATCGTGGGCGAGTGCTTCCTCGAGGGCCGCGGCGTGGCGCGCGACACGGAACGCGGCGAGACCTGGCTCTACCGCGCGACGCGCCAGAACAACAAACGCGCGGAAATGCTCCTCCAGGCGTACTAGGCCCTTGCGGCGACCATGGCGGCGATGAGGTCCTTGAGGCGCGCGATCATGCGCGCCTTGATCTGGTCCACGTTGTTGCGGGTGACTCCGAATTGGCGGGCCACGTCGGTGGGTTTCTCGTGCTCGATCGCCACGTGGCGGAAGATTTCGCGCGTGGAGGGCGTAATTGAATCGTCCGCGAGCAATTGCTGCAGCGCCGTTTCCTTTACGGCGTTCCGCCAGGTGGCCTCCTCCGCACCGTCGTCCGGCGCGGGGAAGGGCCTTGACCGTCCTTCCTGCTCTTTCCCGAGTCGATCCTTCAGCTTTTCGTGGGCCGCCTGACGGCGGAGCGCGTCCTCGGCCTTGTGCTTCACGATGCCCATCAGGTAGTTGTGGAAGTAGCCGTGCTCGTCCGGCACGTACCGGTAGCGCGGCAGGCATCTGACGAGGGCCACGAGTGTCTCCTGGATCACGTCGTCGGCTTCGACCATGGGGAATTTCGCCTGCAGGAAGGCGCGCATGGCCCCTGCGTATTTTTCGTAGAACTCCGTCCAGCGGACGCTCGTCGCGTCGCCGGAGAGGTCCTTGAGCAAGGTCACGGATGTGGGTGGAATGGCGGGCATGGCGACAGTATACCACATGCTTGCGCGAAGTGGGGCGGCTTCGTTTTTTTCGCGTAAGATTTTCCTTACTGGGGCGAATAGGGGGTAGAACAAGAAAGGTCGCTCAGACATGAACATGAAACGAACAATCGTCGTCGGCACGATCACAGCGCTCCTTCTGGGGCTGGCCGGCACGGGCACGGCCCTCGTGCGGATGCACGGGAAGGTCCGCGCCCTCGAACAGGAACGCGCGCAGCTCGCGCAGCAAATAGGCAATCGGGCGGAACCCGCCCCGGCCGCGCCGCGGAAGAAGGACGCCGCAAAGGCCTCTGCGCCCGCCAAGGACACGCGGCCCTACTACGAATACGTGGTAAAGGAGGGGGACGACTTGGTCTCCATTGCGGTCAAGTTCGAGGTCTCCCCCAGCGCAGTGATGGAAATGAACGACTTGAAACCGCTCGACGAGATATCGCCCGGCATCAAACTGAAAATACCTGGCAAGCGCGCCGAGGAGCTCGCGAAGGCAAACGCCGTGGCGGCCGCCGCGCTGACAAACGACTTGACTTCGGCGATACGCGTCGTGCGGACGGCGTACGACGGCGAGACCACCTTGCGCGTCCATCTGTCGCGCCGTCCCGACATGGACGTGATCCGGCACTACGTGAGCGTGGCGCCGTTGCAGGAGGGTGGGCTGTCGTTCGCCTACGATGCCGAATGGAACAGCAACCGGAAGATCTACGAACCCGTGGTCGTCATCACGGGCGACTACGCCCACCGCACGAACGTGACGCTGCACGTCAAGAAGGGATTGCCGCCGTTCGGGAAGGGGGCGAATCCGGAAGCGGAGGGCGTGCTTCGGGACGGCTACGCCTACACCTTCCGCCGCAAGGACCGCGACCCCTACGTGACGTTCGCGGACGGCGGGCGCTACCTGCCGCCCGGCGGGCTTCGGGCGCTGAAGGTGGAATCGGTGAACGTCGGGAAGGTCCGCGCGAGCGTCCGTCGCGTCGAGCCGCGCAGCATCGTGCAGCTCCTCGCACGCGAGGAAGGCACCTACTCCAGATACGAGTGGAAGCGCGACGTGGACGACGAGGAGACCGCCGAGCTCGCCGGCGAGGCCGAAGAGACGACGATCGCCTGCCCCAACCGCCTTAACGAAAAGGAGCATTTCGCCCTCCCCGTGAAGATGAACGACGGCAAGGCCACGAACGGCGTGTTCCTCGTGAGCCTGTTCAACGGCGACAAGCCACGCGAAGACTATCGGTGGAACAACGACTACAATCCGCTCCGCTTCCGCCTCGTCTGCCTTTCCGACCTCGGCCTCAGCGTGCGCTCGAGCGGCGAGGACGGCCTCGGCGTGTGGGTGACGTCGCTCCTGAAGGGCACGCCCGCGGCCGGCGCGCAGGTGGAGGTGTACTCCACCGCCAACACGAAGGTGATGGAGGGCGTGACGGACGGCCGGGGCTGGTGCCGTCCCGCGCGCGTCGACAAGGGCAAGCCGTTCGCCGTCGTCGTGCGGTCGGCGTCGGGCGATGACATGACTTTCCTCGCGCTCCGCGACTCGATGCAGGTGGACGAGTCGTACGCCGACGGCGCGCGAGAGAACTACCTCGACGACAAGCAGGCGACCGCGTTCTGCTGGACGGACCGCGGCATCTACCGCCACGGGGAGAAGATCTTCGTGCACGTCATCGCCCGCACCGGGGCGCGCCGCGCGCCGCTGTCGATGCCCGTGGCGCTCCGCCTCGTCAACCCCAACGGGCACACCTACGCGTCCGTGACGAAGACCACGGACAGCGAGGGCGCGGTTTCACACGACGGGTTCGCCGTGGCGGACGACCAGCCGAGCGGCGGCTGGACCATCGTCGCGGAAGTTCCGGGCAAGAACGGGCGGCGTCTCGGCGAGACGGACGTCAAGATCGAGGAGTTCGCCCCGCCGCAGATCCGCGTGGCCGTGGAGACGGCGTCCGCCCCCCATCCCACCAACTTCGCCTTCACGGTCAAGGCGGAGCACCTCTTCGGCGGACCCGCGCAGGGACTCGCCTGCGAGGGCGCGGTCGTGTTCGAGGACGCGCCGTTCGCGCCCGCGGACTGGAAGGGCTGGCGCTTCGGCAACGAGAACCTCGGCCTCAAGCCCAACTTCCGGGAGCTGCCGCGGAGCTGCCTTGCGGCCGACGGCTCGTTCCGCTTCGACGCGCCGATCTGGGCCGACACGGGCCTGCCCAAGGCCGCGGTGCGCGCGACGGCGCAGGGCGTCGTGTTCGAGGACGGAGGACGTCCCGCGACGGCGCGGAAGAGCGCGGTGCGGCACTACTATCCGTTCTACATCGGGACGACCGCGACGAGCAGCATGAAGCTCGAACGCGGCGTGCGTCCGCGCGTGGCGGTCGCGTGCGTCGCGCCCGACGGCCGCCGCCTCGCCGAAACGCGCACGCTGACGGCCGAGATCGAGCGCGTCGACACGGTGTACTCGTACCGCACGAAGCCGGACGGCTGGCAGGCGTGGGACTGCGACCGCGTGAACGTGCTCGTGGCGTCCAACATCGTCCTCACCACCTCCACGAACGAGAACACGATCCTCGAACTGCCGCTCGAACAATCCGGCGACTACGTGCTCACCATCAAGGACTCGGCGTCGCGCGCGTCCTTCGGGCTGAACTTCTACCTGAGCGACTGCAACGACAACGTGGTGCGCGCGCCGCTCTCGAACCCGACGGAGGTGACGCTGGTGCCGGACAAGCGCCATTACCGAGCGGGCGAGACGCCGCGCCTCACGGTCAAGGCGCCGTTTGCCGGCTACGCGCTCGTCTCGGTCATGCGCGAGAAGGAGGTCTACACCGAGGTCCACAACCTGACGAACGCGACGAGCGAGGTCGTGCTGCGTCCCGTAACGGCTGACCAGGCGCCGAACCTCGACGTGTACGTGTCCGTAGTGCAGAGCGTGGCGGCCAACGCGCGCCACCTCGCCGTCCGCGCGCACGGACAGGCCACGGTCTCGATCCGTCCCGAGGAGAACGAGGTGCCCGTGGCGGTCGACGCGAAGGTCGTCGGCTTCCGCGAGGTCGACGTCGAGATCGCCGCGCCGCGCGCGACGGTGACCGTGGTGACGGTCGTCGACGAGGCCATCAACCTCCTCTGCGGCGGCGAGACGCCCGACCCCGTCGGCTATTTCTCGCAGGCGCGCTGCGCCGAGCATCCGCTCCACGACCTCTACCACCGGATCCTGCCGGTCGTCGGCGAAGGCGAGCTGCGGGTGAACGGCGTCAAGACCGGCGGCGGGTTCGGCGCGGAGATGCTGGGGCGCGTCAGCCCCGTCCCCACGCGCCGGTTCAAGCCGCTCGCGCTGTGGAGCGGACGCGTCCCCGTGGTGGACGGCAAGGCCCGCACGACGTTCAAGCTGCCCGAGTTCGTGGGCGAAGTGCGCGTGACGGCCGTCGCGTACAGCGCGTCCGCCGCCGGCGCCGCGTCCGTGCAGCGCAAGGTGGCGCCGAAGCTCGTCACGATGCCCGACGCCCCGCGCTTCGTCGCCCCCGGCGACAGGTTCGAGGCCACGCTGCCGATCCACAACCGCAGCGGCGCGGCGGCGGAGTTCGCCTGCACGATCTCGACGAACGGCGTGAAGGCGTTTGACGGCGCGAAGCTGGCGCTCGCGAAAGACGCGTCGACCAACGTCGTCGTGCAGCTCGTCGCGCCGGCGGAGCCGGGCGAGCTGACGATCGCCTACCGCGTGGCGGGCATGGGCGAAGAGCA
>JAFRNO010000383.1 GCA_017430155.1 Kiritimatiellia bacterium
GGCAGTAACGGTATAGACGCCATTCGCCGACGTGACTTCAAAGTCCTCGGAGGTGGCAATTGTACCAGTCGCGGGATCAGAGGTCAGCGTAGGATCAACCGAGTATGCGCCGCCCGCTGTAACGGTGACCGTACCACCAGACGATCCGATACGGCCTATTTCATGGACATCGGCTCCCGTCAATTGCGTCCCATCTGCAGTGAACAGGGTATTCCCCGATTCCTCGACGGAGAACCAAACGCCTCCGTCCTTTTCATACGCCGTCTGGCCTACGCCGGAAGTTCCGAAAAGGATACCGGTCTTTTGGGCATTTTCGCCAGTAATCTTATTCCCGGTAGCCTTTGTTCCGGTCACCACAACCTCAGTCCACGCGTCGCCCGTTGCGTGACCCATCAACGCACCCGAGGAGCCCGTGCCGTTGATGACGCAATTCTCAACGGAGCAGTCCTTGATTGTGATGTCCGCAAACACAGGTCCGTTGTTCTGCGAGCTATATCCAGCAGCATAGCCAATCAGACCGCCGCTGTACTTGCCGTTGCTGAACGTGGTGTCTACGACATGGCAATTGTCAAGAACTGTTCCGGCACTCGCGGAAATTGCGCCGATGAATGCGGCGGAACATTTGCCGACCGACGTGTCAACGGAATCTATCGCAGAATTCTTGACCGTCAAGTCGTAGATCTTGATGGAAGTGCTGGACCATGTGCTCTTGAACAAGGGTCCGGTAAGGCCGGAAATCGACTTGTTGTTGCCTTGAACAATGATATTGCGCGCGCTTCCATTGTATCCGTCGAGATAAACAGGCGACCAAGTCGTTCCCGTAAGATCGATGTCGTCAAGGATCTCAACCGTCACGTCGGCACCGGCACTGGCGGCCGCATCAAGGGCGGCCTGCAGCGAATCGTAACTCGTTTCGCCGATCTTGGCAACGGCCTTCCAAATAGCCGTGATCGTGACAGGTCCGGTGATGACATCGCCCGCGCTCTTGTCCCAGCCCACAAACGTATAACCAGGAACTTCGAAGTCCGGCAGATCGTCCGCCGTGAGAGCATAGGAGGTGTTGTTGTCGGCATTGAACGCGACGGACTTCGCCGCGGGAGCCGTGCCATGCGTTGTGGCATAGGTGATCACCGCGCCCGGGACAACGTCGACTTGTGCGTTGTTCTGCGCGTTGGGCACCTTCACGTAGCCGTCCGCGACAAACGCGTCGTCGACCACGTCGAACGTGCCGCCAACGATCTTTCCGTTCGCATCAACCGCAATTGAACCGGGCGCTTCGGCGACTCGATCCAGGATGTCCGTTCCAGTCTTGATGTCGTCGACCTGAAGCAGACCGCTGTAGACCACGAGCGTTTCGTTGGAGGAGGCCGCCGGGAACGCGCCCTCCGTCCCGCTGTTCGAGATGATCACGTCGTAGGCCAGCGGCGTCGACCCGCACGTCGCCTTGACGTTCAGCGCGGCCTTGCTCGCGCTGCCATTGTTGACAAACGTGCAGTTGTCGACTTCAACCGTATACCGCGTGGCACCGCTCTCGTTATAGACGTTGATGAACTTGCCCGTCTTCGTGTTTGTGAACGTGCAATCCTTGTAAACGAGGTTGCCCGAATACGCCCACATGTGGTAGTCGCTGTTTGTCTGGTTGAACGTGCAACCCGTGAACGTCATGTCACCATAGCTGAACAGCTTCCCGTTGAGTGTGCAGCCCTCCATCGTGATCGGGCCGGCGTGCTGGAAACCATGGTAGTCTACATTTCCAAAATTGAAGGAAACATTCTTAAACGTCGCGCCGTTGGGAATGGCGCAGATGTTGCCGGCGCTCGTGTGGCTAAACGCCACGCCGTCGACCGCGCCCTCGACCGTCACGTTCTTCGGAAGGTTCGGAAGCGTGTACGCGCCGGCCTTGAGGACGGAGATGGTGTCGCCCGTGTCCGCCGCCGCGACGGCTTCCGCAAGCGATTCGTGCTTGCTCACGACCTCGCCGCCGCGCACGATCTGCGCCACGTACACCTTCTTCACGAGGTAGCCGTCGGCGATCTTCCAGTCGGCGTTGTCGAGCGTCGCGCTGTCGTCAAGTACCTCGATCTGCGGATACGCGCCCTCGTGTTCCGCCGCGTACGCATCTGCAGCCTCGATCGCGTCGGCGAAGGTCGTATACGTCGTGGTGCCGATCTTCGCAACCCCCTTGGTGGGCGTGTAGGTGTAGGTGCCGCTTTCCACAAGCGCATAGCCCTCGGCCGCGGCGAACGCGTCCGTCTGCTTGTCCGTCGTCACCGTCATGAGCGGCGAGCCGGAGAGGACGATCACGTGTCCGTTGGCCGTGATCGTGTGTGCACCCTGCGTGAGGGTCACGCTCGTCGCAGCAGCAGGAGTCATCGCGGCGTCGGCGCTGAGCGTCACGTCGCTCACCATGACGACCGTCGCGCCGTCAGCGGCGGACGCCAAGCCCTCAGCCAGCGTCGCGTAGAGCGTCTGTCCGATTTGCGCCTCGAACGTCGGAACCGTGGACGTCGCGTCCGCGACGAGCAGGTTGTCGATCGTCTCAGTCGCGCCGGAGCCCTCATAGTTCACCGTGCCCGCCGTCACCGTCGAGCCGCCGGTCGCCGTCAGCGTGTCGTTGGAGCGGAACTGGATGTCGCCCTCGCCCATGTCGCTGATCGTGAGGGTGGAACCGTTCGTCACCAACGTGTCGTAGCCGTCGCGAATCGTAATGCCGCGTCCTGTGCCGCCGGAGATCGTGACAGCGGAGTTGTCCAGCGTGAGCGCCACGCTGTTCATGCCGTTGTCGAACGAGCCCGTCCCGTCGCCGGTGCCCGTCATCGTCACCGTGGAATCCTTCACGTTGAACGTGCCGGTGATGAAGCCGCGATTGGCGTCCGTCAGGGTAAGCGTGGAGTCCGTGATGTTGATCACGCTTTCCGCCGCATCGCCCTTCAGGGCCCCGCCGGACGAGCCAAGCTCGTTCTCCAGCGTGATCGCGCTTCCGTTGACGTTGAGCGTCGAGTTCTTGCGCACGTAGATCACGGCATAGGCCGAACTATAGTTCGCGCCTTCAAGCGTGACGTCGTTCAGATTCAGGACGCAATTCTCGCAACTGGCCGAACCGACCTCAATGATCGCATTGCCGCCAACCACGACGTTGTCAATGTTGATCGTGCCGTTCGTGATGGTCAGAACCGTGCCGGCACCCTTGATCGTGTTGTTCTTCCCGTTGGCGAGCTCGAGCGTCTTGCCGCCAAGGTCAAGTGTAATGCTCTTGCCCGTGAGGGTGAGCGCGCTCTCCATGTCGACGTCGCCGAGCAGCTGCACCGTGTCGCCGGTCTGCGCGGCGGCGAACGCATCTTCGTACGTGGCGTACATCGTCTCAGTCGCATCGGCGGCAATCACCTTCGCCACGAACGCGCCCTGAACCACCTCGTAGGCGTAGCCGGGATATTCCGCCGTCGGTACGGCCACGCAGCCGGCCGCGCAGTTCGACTCGTCCACGTAGCGATCGAAGACGCCGCCGGAGGCCGCGATCTGCGCATAGCCCGCGTAGTTCTCGTCAACGACAACGTCGCCCTTGTACTTGCCTCCCGCGACGCCGATGACGCCGTCGACCGTCGCGTAGAGCGCCGTCTCGGCGTCCACCGTCACGACCGCGCCCGATCCGACCGCAATGGCCGCGCCCTCGCCCGCGAAGAGGCCGTAGGCCACGTTCTTGATCTCCGCGGCCGCGACCGTCACGTCCGCCTCCTCGGCGTAGACGCCGACCGTCTCGCGCGTCGACGCGGACGCGTCATCCGCGATTGCGCCGTCGATCACGACGCCATCAAGCGTCACCGCGCCGCCATAGGCCGCCACCGCGCAGTCGTTGAAGGACGAGATCGCCACGCCCTTCAGCGTCAGCGTGTCGTCTGCGTGCGCCACGTCGAAGGTGATCACCGACGAGTCGTCCGCGGCACGCGCCACGCCATCGCCGAATCCGGTGAACGCGAGGTTCTCGATCGTCACACCGCCGGCGCTCACGAACACGTCCGCGTAGGCCGGAGCGGCCGCCGTGAGGTCGGAGCGACCGGTCACCGTGTAGAGCTTGCCTTCCTCGCTCTTGAGCGTAATCGCCTTGTCGATCGCGAGCGAGCCGTCCGCGAGCGTCACGTCCGCGAGCACCTCGACCGTCGCACCGGCGGGCGCCGCGGCCACCGCCTCGACGAGCGTGTTGTAGTACGTCGTCGTTTCGCCGGCCACCACGCGCGCCTCCTGCGTGCGGAGCGCGAGCGCGCCGTCCGCCACTGCGTAGTAGAGGCCCGTCGGCAGGCCCGTCGCCGCAATCACGGAGCCCTCGCCGAGCGTGAGGCCGGAGACGAGCGTCTGGCCCGTAGTGACCGTGC
This sequence comes from Kiritimatiellia bacterium, assembly GCA_017430155.1. Lineage (GTDB taxonomy): Bacteria > Verrucomicrobiota > Kiritimatiellia > RFP12 > UBA1067 > RUG572. Next base: position 4,368 of record JAFRNO010000383.1, read on the forward strand.
CGGCCTTGACCGTCGCGTTCGCGCCGTTGGCCACCGTCACGCCTGTCGCGTAAGTTGCGCCCTCCGCCGTCACGGACGTGGCATCGAGAACCACGTTCTCGCCGATAATCACGTTGCCGCCGACCGGCGCCGACGCGCCCGTCTCGGCCGAGTACTTGACAGTGATGTTGCTGAGCGTCACGGTGCCCTGCGTCGTCACGCCGTTGGCTGTGGACGTGCCGCCCTTGATCGCCCAGTTGGCGCCTTCGGTCGTGAGCGTGTTGCCCTGGCCGTCCAGCGTCACGTTCTTGCCCGGCGCGAACGCCGCATCCAGCGTCGCGTCGCCCATCATGGTAATGACGTCGCCGTCGGCCGCGCCTTCGCCTGCCAGCGGCAGCGTCTCGTACACGTAGATCGCCGGCAGACCGTCGGCCGCATTCTTCTTGATGACGAACGGCTTGATCGCGATCGCGTCGCCGTTGGCGTCCGCGAGCGGATAGGCGATCTGGCTCTCGTTCGCGCCGTCCACGGCCGCGCCGAAGACGAGTTCGTCGTTGATCACGTTGCCGGTGAGCGCAAGCTGCGCCGCATTCGCCGCGCCGACCACCGCGAACGCGCGCGGAGGAGCGTTCGCCTGGGCGTTCTTGCTGAAGACGTTGTTCGTGACCGTGGCCGTGTAGTCCACCGTCGCTCCCTCCGCGGGCTGCACCAGCACCAGCGCCTGCTCGCCGAGGCCGACGAACGAGTTGCCGACGACCGTCACAGACGCGCCGGCCGCAGGCGCGACGAACACGTCGCGCTTCGCGTAGCCGTTGTCGCCGAACGTGCAGCCCTCGACCGTCAGCGCGCCCGTGAGGCCGCTCGCCGAGATGGCGTTCTCGATCTCGTCGCGCGCCGCGCCGAGGTTCGTGAACTCGACGTTTTTCACCGTGCCGCCCGCGGGATTCACCGTGATGGACGACTTGCCGGAGAGCTTGAAGCCGTTGCCGTCGAACGTCGTGTTCGCGGGAAGCGCGAGCGCGCCCGTGTCCGCCACGTCCATCAGGAGCGTGGCAATGCGCCCTTCCGTCAGCACCTCCAACGCGCCCGCAAGCGAGTACTTGCCCACGACCGTGCCGTCCGCCTCCGTGACGAGGACCTTCTGCGCGGTGTCGATCAGGTAGGAGTTATTATATTTAGTTGCATCATAACCCATCGGAACAAGACTGGCATAACCATAGGAAGTTGCCGTTGCCACAGGATCGGTAGGCAACACTCCGTCTGCAGCAAGACCACCAGTCACGAGGCCGTAAGAGACATTCTCCGTAACTGCATTGTCAATGGTGATGTCACTGACATTTCCAGACAACTCACCATTGTTCTCGCCATTCGTCTGGTAGATGCCCACGATACCGCCAACACCCATCGAGCCGACATTGGCCGAGGCATATTCTGCGGTGGCGACCGTACCGACCGTAACGCCATTGACTTCGACACCGGTAATCTCATTGTCGAGGTGGGCCGTACCAACGAGACCGCCAACAGCACGAGCGCCCTTCACTGTAACGCCAGTCACCGAGCAGTCGATAATCTTTTCCGTCGCGCCGGGGCCAACCGTGCCGATAAGACCGCCGACGGAAGACCCGTCATACGTGTCATTGTATTGCGTGGCCGACACCGAACCCGAACCGTCAACATGGCAGTCGATCATCGTGCAATTGAAGTTGCCCACGAGGCCGCCGATGTTCTTGTTGCCGGTAACGCTTATCGCGCCCTTCAATGTCACGTTCGTGACCATATAACCGTCAGATGTATATCCAATGAGCGCGCCGACATTCTCACGAGCCTTCGCAGTGGCATTGGAGAGAACGAGATTGGCGATTGTTCCGCTCCCCTTGACATAACCGAAGAGGCCGCGTGGCAACGTGGAAGACGTCATCGTCGACGACAGATTTCCAATCACGTGTCCGTCACCGTCAAAGTTTCCGCTGAACGGCTTTGTCTCTGCATTTCCGATAGGCGCCCACCCGTAGGAAGAGAGGTCCAAGTCGCCTGTCACCTTCAGATGCTCACCGGCAAATGTCCGACTATTGTTAACCGCATCGCGGAACGCGACGAATGTCGCATTGTTTGGAATCTGGTAAGGATCTGCCGCGGTGCCGGAACCGACAACCAGGCTATGGTCGTTGAGGTTCACCGTTACGCCTTCCGGAACAGCCGTTGGGATAAACTCCAGCGAATCCTTCAGGAGCGTCAATGTCTCACCGGATTCCGAGTACTGGATGGCCTGCGCCAAAGTCCCGTAATAGTACGTGTCGCCGGTATTGGGATCCGTCACCGTTGCGGCGTATGTCAGCAACTTGCTGTCA
>JAFRNO010000384.1 GCA_017430155.1 Kiritimatiellia bacterium
AGGGCGAGTTCATGGCGATCGGCACGCCGTCGCTGTCCTATCCGGGCCTTCCCGGCGGGCACGAGAACGGCTCGGCGAAGCGCGACGGCTCGGCCACGAACGCGATGCCGATGGTTCCCGTGCGCCGCGACCTCGAGGGCACGCAGGGGTTCTTCGTGAACGTGTACGAGGACCGGATCGTCGTGGAGCGCATCGACGTCGAGGCGGACGGCGCGGAGGCGGCGCCCGCGTGGATCATCCCGCTCGCGGGCGCGAAGCCGTTCGCGCCGGCGGAGGCGGAGAAGCGCGTGCCCGTGCCCGCGTTCCCGGAGGGCGCCGCGGTGCGGTGCGAAATGCGTAACACGGAGAACCGCCAGGGCAAGTGGACGATCGTGATGACGTGCGAGTTCCCGTCCGCTGTCGTGCCCGAGGGGTGGCGCGTGTTCGACTACGAGATCCGCGCCGTGCCGAAGGACGGTTCCGAGCCGCTTGTGAAGAGATTCCTCTCTCCGGCCTACCACAAGCTGCCGTCCTGCGAGCCGGCGCGCCAGCGGTTCTGGTTCGACGTGGCCGAACTGCCGCAGGACAAGGACTACGTGGTCGAAGTGCGCGCACGCAACTGCTTCGGCAAGGAGTCGGAGCCGATCACGGCCGGACGCGTCTTCCACGGCAAACCGGGCCTCGGAAAGGCCAAGCGGTAGTTTGCCTAACGGACGGCGGTTTGGTATACTTCTTTCCGCTTTATGGAAGGGCAGCAAGGCAAAGAGACGGAAATCTCCGTTTTGCGGAGATTCCTTTCGCACGACAGCGGGCCGTTCGCGCAGTTCGTCAAGTACGGCGCGATCGGCGTGGCGTCCACCCTCGTGCAGATGGCCGTGTTCTATCTGCTCGCGTCGACGGTTTGCCGGTGCCTCGGACCGGATGACTGGGCCGTGAAGTGGTTCGGCCTGCCGCATGTTGACGTGCCGCACATGGTGCGCGGCTTCCGTTTCGCGGTGGACACGGTGCTGGGCTTCACGGTGGCGAACGTGTTCTGCTGGCTGATGAACCGTGCGTTTGTGTTCCGTCCCGGCAAGTTCGCGTGGTACAAGGAGTTCGGAATGTTCTTCTGCGCGGCGGCGGGCGCGATGGCGCTCGCAACGGGGCTTTCATGGGTGCTGATCAACTGGGTGGGGCTCCAGACCACGGCGGCCGTGGTGATTGAGGTCGTCGTGTCGTTCCTCGTGAACTTCTTCGTCCGCAAATTTTTCATTTTCAAAGGATAACTGGAAACAAAAAGGAGACAAAACATGAAGAGACTTCTCATCGTTGTGGTCGGCGCGGCGTGCGCGGGCCTTGTGTCGGCGCAGGACGCGCCGAAGGCGCCTGCCGCTCCGGCGGCACCGGCGGCACCGGCCCCTGAGGCCGCGAAGGCGGACGCTCCGGTCCGTCAGGGTCAAGCCGCGCGCACACGCCGCCTGCGGCGTGACCGTCAGGACGGCCTGCGCAGCGGGTTGCACATGCGCGGTCGTTCTGTCGAGGCGAAGCCGTGGGGCAAGCTTGCGGACGGCACGGAGGTGAAGATCTACCGTCTGCAGGGCGCGGGCGGGCTCATCCTCGACGTGTCGGACTACGGCGGCCGCGTCGTGCGCTGCTACGCCCCCGACAAGTACGGCAACCTCGCCGACGTTACGCTCGGCTGGAACACGCCCACCGAGTACGAGAAGCTCGGCTTCTCGATGGGCACGCTCATCGGCCGCTACGGCAACCGCATCGCGAACGGCAAGTTCACGCTTGACGGAAAGGAATACCAGCTTCCCATCAACGAGGACAAGAAGACGGAGGCCACGCAGCGCCACTGCAACCTCCACGGCGGCCCCGAGGGATGGGACAAGAAGGTGTGGAAGGCGACGCCCATGCTGAACCGTGGCCCCGTGCAAGGCATCGCGTTCACCTACGTCTCCGCGGACGGCGAGATGGGTTTCCCCGGCAAGGTGACCTGCCGCGTGACCTACAGGGTGATGCCGAACAACGTCTGGTCGGTTGAATACATCGCCACCACCGACAAGCCCACGGTGCTCAACCTCACGCACCACTCCTACTGGAACCTCGCGGGCGAGTCGAGCGGCAACGTGCTCGGCCAGGAGCTCCAGATCTTCGCCGACCAGTACATGCAGACGACGCCCGGCCTGATCCCCACGAAGAGCGTGCCCGTGAAGGACACGGGCTTCGACTTCACCACGCTTCGCAAGATCGGCGCGAAGGCCGACCTGATGAAGGCCGACAAGTCGCTCGCCTGCACCGACAACTGGTATGACCACAACTTCGTCCTGCGCGGCGAGAACGGCAAGCTCAAGCAGGCCGTCCTCATGCGCGATCCCGTCTCGGGCCGCACGATGGAGATCTGGACCACGGAGCCCTGCATGCAGATGTACGGCGCGCAGAACATGGACGACAAGGTTCCGGCGAAGGCCGCCGGCAAGCACCTCTGCCAGTTTGCCGGCGTGGCGCTCGAGACGCAGCACGCGCCCGACTCGCCGAACCGCCCCGACTTCCCGTCCACGGTGCTCCGTCCCGGCGAGACGTTCCGTTCGCGCACCGAATACCGTTTCGGCACGGGGAAGTAATTATGCACGTCGTTGTCTGCGTAAAACAGGTGCCGGACACCACGAACGTCCGGATCAACCCCAAGACCAACACCCTGATGCGCGAGGGCGTGGAGTCGATCGTCAACCCGTTCGACGAATACGCCCTCGAGGAGGCGCTGCGGCTGAAGGACGCCCACGGCGCGCACGTCACGGTGATTTCCATGGGTCCTCCGCAGGCGACGGCCGTTCTCCGCGAGGCGCTCGCCCGCGGCGCCGACGACGCGTTCCTCGTGTCGTCGCGCGCCTTCGGCGGGGCGGACACCCTCGCGACGAGCTATACGCTGTCGCAGGCCATCAAGAAGGCCTGCGGCGGCAAGACGCCCGACCTCGTGCTCTTCGGCAAGCAGGCGATCGACGGCGACACCGCGCAGGTCGGCCCCGGCGTGAGCGAGTTCCTCGAGGTGCCGCTGGTGACCTACGTGAAGAAAATTACCTTATCGAAGGGATGCGGGGAAACCGGGGTTTCCCCGATGGTTGTCCATTACACGGTGGAGTCGCTGATGGACGACGGCACGGCCGTGATCGAGGGCACCCTGCCCGCCGTGATGACGGTGGTGAAGGAGGCCGCCACGCCGCGCTTCGCCTCTCTCGCCGGGTGGATGGACGCCGTGAAGGCGCCCGTCACGGTGCTGGACGAGAAGGCGGTGGAGGCGAATCCCCTCTGGATCGGCCTCGCGGGCTCGCCCACGAAGGTCGTGACGATCTTCCCGCCTCCCACGAAGGGCGGCGGCAAGCAGGTCGACGCGCGCGGCGACGCGTCCGCAGGCGCGCGGGCGATCAAGGACTTCCTCGTGCAGAAAGGCCTGGTGAAAAATGGCTGAAGCACCCATTCGGATTGATCTTGCCGCCTGCAAGGGCTGCGGCAAGTGCGTGAAGGGCTGCGGTTTCGGCGCGCTCTCGATGGTCGACAAGCCCGGCGCGAACAAGATCGGCAAGATCGCGGTCGTGGACGCGAGCGCGTGCAAGGCGTGCTCCGCCTGCGTGTCGGCATGCCCGTTCAAGGCAATCTCTGAAGTGAAGCAGGAGGTCTACGGCACGGC
>JAFRNO010000385.1 GCA_017430155.1 Kiritimatiellia bacterium
CAGGCGATTAAATCGGGCTTCGCCCTTTAAATTGTTAAATGGGCCTTCGGCCCTAAGTGGGGCTTCGCCCCTAAGTGTCGCTTCGCGACTAAGTTTACTTAGGCCCGAAGGGCCACTTAGCTGCGAAGCAGCACTTAATCTTTTCTTCCCCTGCTCAATAAACCGGTCGATGCCCGCGAGGATGGCGTCCATCGCGATCCTGAGCCCCTCGTAGAACGGGTCGCCCGCGACGGCGTACTTCTCCAGGCGCTTCTTCATGCCCGGATAGCCGAGCGCCATGATCACGCGCCAGTCGGGCACCGAGTGGTCGAAGTCCTGCCACATGTTCCAGCTGCCGTCCTTGTTGCCGGCCTGCCACTCCTTCCGCACCCAGTCCGGCAGCATGCGGGCGTTCACCTCGCCGGCGCGCTTTCCGATGACCAAGCGTATCGGACGGTCGTTGCGGTCCCAGATCGCGATCGCGGGGAACCAGTCGAGCGGCGACACGTCGATGGACATCTTCTCCACCTCCGCGGCGAAGCACTTCGCCTTCGTGATGCGCCACGACTCGCCGGACGCCTTGCCCGCCGCCATGATCTCCGTGAGCAGCTTCTTCAGTCCCGGCACGTCGAGGCCCGTCGAGCGGTCCGTCACGTCCTGGCGGAACTTGCGCCGCAGGTAGGTGTCCGTGTCCGTGATGTTCTCCACGTACGGGTCCCACCACGTGGTGTCGACGTAGCTTCGCTGCTTCCGCGCCGGCGCGCCGAACGCGCGCCAGCCCATCGTCCCCATGGCGGCCACCCCGCCCAAAAACCTCTTCCGCGTCGTCGTCATAGTGGTATTATTCTCCTTGGGTTTCAGACAGGATTACAGGATTTACAGGATTGACAGGATTCTTGAAGTCACGATACTTTCTTTTGAATTGAAGGCTCTGGGCTCCGAAATTGATCAGCAGGCCAACGTCGATTCCTGTGGACTTGAGGTAACTTACCAACTGAGACTCATGCACGGGGAGAAGCCCGGACACCGCCTTCAATTCAACGATGAGACGTTTATCAACTATCAAGTCAGCAATAAAATCTCCTACCACGGCACCTCGGAATCGAGCCGGAACCGGGACCTGTTGATCCGCCGACATTCCACAAGATCTCAGCGCAATCACCAATGCGTTTTCATAAACCTTCTCAAGATATCCTGGCCCCAGTTCGCGGTGGACTTCCATCGCGCACCCAATCACCTTTCCTGTCAGTTCTTCGTCAACCATAAAACAACTTGTCAGCAATAATCCTGTAAATCCTGATAATCCTGTAATCCTGTCTTATCATTTCGCTCCCTTCGGCGGCATGGTGTCCTTCATGCCGAGGGCGAGGTACTTCGAGCGGGCGTAGTCATAGTATTCAAGCTCCACGATGGACGCCTTCGGGATGCCGATCGAGGCGAGGTAGCGGTGGCGCGCGGCGATGTCCTCCCCGTCCGTGCAGCCCGGCACCACGAGGCAGCGCACCTCCAGCTTCGCCTTCGCGGCCACGAGGTGCTCCAGGTTCTTCTTGATGATGCGGTTCGAGACGCCGGTGAGCTTCTGGTGGCGCGCGTCGTCCTCGGCCTTGTAGTCCGGCAGCCACATGTCGGTGACGGGCATCAGCGCGTTGATCGCCGCCGGCGGGGCGTAGAGCGACGTGTCCAGGCACGTGTGCAGGCCCGCCGCCTTGAACGCCTTGAAGAGACGCGCAGCCCATTCCCAGAAGAAGAGCGGCTCGCCGCCGGAGAGCGTCACGCCGCCGCCCGACGTGTCGTAGAACGCCTTGTCCTCCAGCGCCTTGGCCACGATCTCCTCGATCGTCATCGGCTTGCCGTAGAGCTTGAGCGCGCGCGTGGGGCACGTCGCCTCGTCCATGGTGCAGGTCGCGTGGTGCTGGCAGAGATGCTGGAAGCGCGCCCACTGCGGCTTGGCGCTGATCGACTCCGGGTTGTGGCACCAGATGCATTTCAGCGGGCATCCCTTCACGAAGAACGTCGTGCGGATACCGGGTCCGTCATAGACGGCCATCCGCTTCGTGTCAAGCATCAACGGTGTTTTCATCGTCTCTCTCTCCTGATATCGACAAAACTTGCGTCAATATTGTACCATATTCCGCCGCGTGGCGCGCAGCGCGCCGCCGATTACTCCAGGCCCTCGGGCAGGACGACGCGCGGCTTCGGCGCCGACGGATCGCGCGGCGTGACGCGAAGGTACGCGAGCTTCCCGCCCGCGACCTTCATCTCGACGGTGAAGCCTCCCGGCGCCGGCAGGCGGAACGAATAGTCCTTCCAGTCGGACGGCACGCCCGAGGCGAGATGGAGCGCACCGTCGCGCTCCGTCACGAACAGCTGGTTGATCGCGTAGAGGCAGTTGCCCGCCGCCGTCATGAACCACGGACGGAACTCCGACACCTTGGGCTCGTTGATCTCCCAGTACTCGCCCCAGCATCCGGCGCTCCTGAACGCCTCCTGGAGCCAGCGGACGGGCGGATGCTCCGCGTCGCCCGCGCGGAGCGACGCGATGGACATCGTGGCGGCGTACCACGGACAGATGCGCTTGCCGGTGGCGTACATGTTGCCGAACGCCTCGCCGTTCGCGAGGAAGTGGCGCGCGGCGGCGACCTGTTCGGCGCTGTCGCGTCCGAACACCTGGAACGGATAAAGCCCGGAGAGCGCGCCCATCGACTCCTCGGCGCAGCCGGGATAGGGCACGTAGCGGCCGTCCTTCACGGGGAGCGACGCGACGAGCCGCTCGGCGCAGGCGCGGAAGTCCGCCGCGAGGTCGGCGTCCTTCCCCACGAGGCCGGCCGCCTGCGCGGCGGCGCGGAGCGTCGCGATCACGCCGCACGTCGTCATGAAGGCGTGGTCGCGGCCCGGCCCCATCCGTTCGAGGTCGGTGCACTTCGTGACGAAGCTCGTGCCGTCGGGCATGTCCTGCACGCAGAGCCGCCGGAAGAAGAGCGCGCACTCGCGCAGCACGTCGTAGCCCTTCTCCTTCAGGTAACCAAGGTCGCCCGTGTAGCGGTAGTACGTCCAGACGGTCTGCGCGACGGCGGCGGAGTGGAACACGTGGTCCTGCCAGTAGCCGATCGGGCACGACTCCACTTCGTTGCCCTCGGCGGCCTCCCACACCCAGCGCGCGCCGTGGCTGTAGAACGGATTCTTCGCGTTCTTGTTGTTGCGCACGCAGGCATCCCGGAGCGTCGCGGAGCGGAAGTCGGCGGCGACCTTCGCGGTGGAGAAGTGCCCCGCCGAGAGAAGCCCCTGCACGCCGTACATCTCGTCGAACGCGAAGATGCGCCCCTGCCAGTGGCTCTGGATGACGCCGACGGGGATCGACCATTCCGTCGCGTTGCAGCGGAGATGGTAGCGGGCCATGTCGCTCATCGCCTTGATCCGCGCGTCGGGAACGTCGATCTCGCTCTCAGCGAAGTAGGCGGCCCAGTCGGCGACATGCGCCGCGCGGAGCGCCGCGTAGTCCGGCACGGGCCCCTTCTCCTCGGGCACGGGCGTGACCGACGGCAGGCTCGCCGACAGGTCGTCGGCATACGCCACGTACCACGCGAACGTCTTCGACTCGCCCGGCGCGAGACGCACCTTCCGCGTCAGCTCGGCGTTGCCGTCCACGAGCTTCACGTCGCAAGGCGATCCGTCCGCGGTCCGCACGGCGATCGTCTCGTGCGTCACGAACCGCGCGTAGGCGGTCATCTTCCAAGTCGCCGACGCGGCGTCCGTCGTCCACGCGCCGACGAGCCGCTCCGCGCGCGGGCTCACGTACGACACGCCGATCTCGACCTCGCGCGGCGCGTCCGCCGCCGTCACCGTCTGCCGGACGGCGATCAGGTTGCGCGCGCGCGGCACGAACATCTCGCCGTCGAGCCGCACGCCGCCGCCATACGTTGCGGAGACGGCGGTCGTGGCCGTGCGGACGTCAAGCCGCTGCCGCCACGACGCGGGCGCCGTCTGGACGGCGCCGTCCACGACGAGGCGCGTCGCGAGACGTCCCTGCGGGAATAACTGGTAGCCGAAGCGGCTCACCTTGCAGCTGTTGTCGCCGTAGCGGCGCCCTTCCCACCAGATGCCGGGACGCAGCTTCTTCTTCTCGTAGCGCGGCTCCTCGCGCGGGACGGAGAGCGTGTAGTCGCAGAACACGCAGAGACGCCCGTTCGAGAGCATCGCCGGCACGTAGTCGTCGCCGACGCGTCCGTCAGGGCTCTCCACGACGCCGGAGACCGGCTCCGCCGACGCGACGAGCGCCGCGGCGCCGAGCGCGAGAATCAAAGAATGGAGTTGGAGTTTGTTCCGCCTGTTTTTCATGCGGAATATTGTACCATACATTCAAAACGCTTGCATGACATTCTCGGCGCGGCGGATGTAGGCGTCCTGCTCGGTCCTCGAAAGGTCGTTCCAGCGCACGTTCCAGCCGCACACGCGTACCTGGAGGTTCTCGTACCTCTCCGGATGCGCCTGCGCGTCGCGCAGCTCCTCCGCGCTGAACACGGTGAACTGGATCACGCTGCCGCCGTTCTTGTGGTAGAACTGCACGAGCATGCGCATCACGTCCAGTCCCTTCCGTCCGGCGCAGACCGACGGATGCAGCATCACGTCGAGCGGATAGTCGCCGGGAAGCTTCGTGGCGTCTGACGAGGCGAGCGTCGCCACGAGCGCCGTCGCGCCCTCCGTGTCCGCCCCCATCGTGGGCGAGAGGTTCTTCGACATCTCCTCGCCCTTCTTGCGTCCGTCGGGCGTGGCGCCGGTCTTCTTGCCGAGGACGATGTACTGCCGCGCGCAGTGCCCGGAGGCGATGAACACCCCGCCGCGCGAGTTGGGCCTGCCGTTCAGCCGCCCGGCGAAGCGGTCGATCAACTCCGCGCCGAGCGCGTTCGCCTCGTGGTCGTTGTTGCCCCACTTGCGCTTCGAGCGCAGCATCCGCAGGCGCAACGCCTCGTGCCCTTTCCAGTTTGCCGCCATCGCCGCGCCGAGTTCCGCGAGCGTCAGCTCCTTCTTCTCATAGACGATCTCCTTCACGGCGAGGAGCGCGTCGACCGTGGTGCCGGCGCCGACGGCGAGTATGGCCGAGTTGTTCCCGCGCGGACAGCCGTTCGCGAAGCCGTCCCTGCGCGTCCTGAGCGCGTGTTCGGTGGCGAGGGTCATCAGGTTCGCGGGGTTCACCTCCGGCAGCGCCTTCTCGAACTCGAACGCGACCTCGCGGCAGCGGTCCGCCGTGTCGGCGAGCCGCCGCAGGCATTCGGCCTTGAAGGAGGGGAAGCTTTGCGTCCAGCCGCCAAGATGGCGGCTCTCCATATGGGGAGCCGCCGTATGGGGAGCCGCCGTCCCGGCGGCCTCCGCCAGCATCTTCTCGACGATCTTGAGGAAATTCACGTACCCGACGATGGTTCCGTTTGCGCCGTCGTGAAGCTGGAACTCGTAGCACCCCGTCATGACCATCTTGCGGCACGCCTCTGCGTCCGCGCCGAACCATTTCCGGAGCGCCTTCGCCGCTGGCTCCTCGCCCGTGAACGAGAGCGAGCGGTGGCGCCGCGCCATGTCGAGCATCTTGTCCCACGCCCAGCCGGGCGTGTTGGGCGCGACCTTCACAAGGAACTTCGGCGTCGTGAGGTTGCATTCGTCCATCACCTCGAGGATGATCCTCGAGACGTGGTTGAACGCGCTCGTGCCGTCCTCCCTCGTCCCGCCGAGGCCCACGGGCTGGTTCCAGTAGTTGGAGATGGATCCCCATTGCCAGAGGAAGTGCTTCAGCTGCTCGCGGAACTCGGCCTCCGTCGTGCGGCCCGCCGCGACGTCGGCGTCGTAGTACGGCGTGAGGAACACGTCCAGCTCCGTAAGCGAGCGGCACTGGATGCCGTCGAGGTGCTCGCTGTAGAAGAAGTAAAGCCAAATGAACATCAGCATGTCGTAGGCCGTCTGCGGGGGGCCGGCGCGCAAGCGCTCCAGGCAGGCAATTTCACCCCTCAGGCGATTAAATCGGGCTTCGCCCTTTAAATTGTTAAATGGGCCTTCGGCCCTAAGTGGGGCTTCGCCCCTAAGTGTCGCTTCGCGACTAAGTTTACTTAGGCCCGAAGGGCCACTTAGCTGCGAAGCAGCATTTAATCTTTTCTTCCCCTGCTCAATAAACCGGTCAATGCCCGCGAGGATGGCGTCCATCGCGATCCTCAGCCCCTCGTAGAACG
>JAFRNO010000386.1 GCA_017430155.1 Kiritimatiellia bacterium
AAATCCATTAAAAACGCGGTGATTTAGTCCCCGGATAGACTTCTCAGCACGCTCAAGCGCCTCCGCCGCCTGGCGCCCGCCCAGTACCGCCATGCGCTCTTCATGGCACGAGGTCGGGCCAGTCGTAGTCCTTGAGCGCGCCCCAGACGGCAATGGCGTAGGAATCGTGGGCAGGATCGGGGTTCGTGACCAGCTCCATCCAGGACGGCGGCGGTTCGGTGAAGCGCACTTCCGAAAACAGCTGCGGTTCGGCGGCGTAGGCGTGCGCGGCGGCGATGCAGTCCCAGCCCTTCGCCGCGAGCGGCACGGGCTTGCCGCCGTTCGCCTTCACGCGCGCCGCAGCGTCGATGAGGATGTTCTCGGCATCGCGTCCCACCACGCTCCGTCCAAGCGTGGCGAGCATTGCCGCCTCGTTCTCGCGGCGCGTTCCGAAGACGCCGGACAGGTACCACCAGCCGAACTTCGGATGGTCGAACGGTTTCTGCGCCGTAGCGGGCAGCTCGGCGAGCGGACGCATCCCGGCGCGGCGGCGCACGATCTCGCGCAGTTCCTCGCGCGTACGCGGCTTGCGCTCCTTTGCGAGACGCCGCGCCTCGTCCGCGATGAGCGCGTAGACGCTCTTGAAGCCGGGCAGGTCGCGCACCTGGTGCGTCGGCGTGCAGAACGTCGCCTCCGCCGGGAACGGGGGGGACGCGCTTGTCGCGTCCACAACGGGCGAGACGCCCGTTACGGGAGGGCGAGCGTCCACGCGAGCCGCAACGGGCGAGACGCCCGTTGTCCCAGTGGGGATCGCCAAATGCGCCGACACGTACACGCCGGGCTGCGACTCGAAGATGATGTTCTCAAGGCGGAAGCCATCAAACTCGGCACTGCCGACGACGCGCGCATTGAGCGGCGTGCGCGCGGGCATTCCGCCCAACGCGTCAAGCCACCACGTGCGCCACGCGCATTGCTTCGCCGCCAGCTCCTCCGGCGTGCGGATCGCCGCCACGGCATCGTCCGCCGCCTTGTCGCGCGCCGCGATCTCATCGATCAACGGCATGTTCGCCAGAAGCGGCAAGAGTGCCGCTTCCCCGAAGATTACCATCGCCAAAAACACAACCTTCATCGCACGTCTCCTGTTGGGTCCAAACATGACAGGAATATTATCGCACATTTCCCCTTCTTTTGCATTGTATCATCCCGCCAAAAAGGTGTACGAAAATACCTCGGAACGTCACGGCAATTACCTATCGGCCGAACAATCTGCCCAATCCAGTTGCGCCATTAGGCATATTGTGTTATACTATGGGCAAATCAAAAGGCTAAAAATGCACATCTTCGACTACCAGACTGCTCCGGCAAATCTGCTCACACCCGAAATCACGGCCCTGCTATCTGCAATCCATGAGTTTAAGGGCAAGCAAGAACTCTATCTCAATGCGAAACCAGACATCTTGAACGCACTCGTTGAGGTGGCAAAGGTGCAATCGACAACCTCGTCAAACCGCATTGAGGGGATATCAACTACAGATGCCAGGATGCGGGAGCTCATGTCGCAGAAAACCATCCCGCGAAACAGAAACGAACAGGAGATAACCGGATACAGGGATGTCCTGAAAACCATCCACGAAAGCCATGACTTCATTCCCATTTCGCCAAACATCCTGCTGCAACTCCACCGCGACCTCTATTCCAAGCTGCCGCAGGGCATAGGCGGACACTGGAAACTAAACGACAACGTCATTGAGGAAACCGATGCATCCGGCAATGCCTCCATCCGATTCCGTCCGGCCAGCGCAGTTGAAACGCCGGCTGCCATGGATGAACTTTGCGCCGCATATCGCAAAGCCATCGCGACGGAACGTTTCGACGCGCTCCTGCTCATCGCGATGTTCGTATTCGACTTCCTCTGCGTCCATCCTTTTCACGACGGCAACGGTCGCATGAGCCGACTGCTGACGCTGCTTCTTCTTTACCGTTCCGGCTTCATGGTAGGCAAGTACATAAGCCTTGAAATGCTGATCGAGAACTCAAAGGCGGATTACTACGAGGCGTTGCAGGCAAGTTCGTCGCACTGGCACGAAAACGGCAACGACATGCGACCGTTTGTGCAGTACACGCTCGGCATCGTTCTGAAAGCCTACCGGGAACTTGAATCCCGCGTCGCGGGTCTTGTCACATCCCGCATGAGCAAGGCAGATCGCATCCGTGCCGTTGTGGGGGCCACGCTCGGGAAAGTGACGAAGCGCGACATCCTCGCCAAATGTCCGGACATCAGCACGGCAATGGTCGAGCTCACGCTCAAGGCGATGCTTGACGAGGGCGTCATCAGCAAAGTCGGCAACGGCAGAGCTGCGGCATACATCCGCAACGATTAGCAGCGCGGCGTGATGCCGTCACGGCAAGGTGAGGCAGAGGCGGGCGCCGCAGAGACAGTAATCGCCGTCGGATGACGAACCATCCGACTTCACGGGGGCGACGGTGACGGGCGACGGCGTGGTGAAGAGCGCGACCCTCCGCAACCTGCCGCAGCTGGGCGCCGACTTTACGGGCTCCCTTGCGGGCGGCAGCGCGCTCGCGTTCACGATCGACCGCACGGTCAGCACGACGGCAGCGGTTGACGCGCTGTCGCTCGACCGTCCGCTCGTGCTGGACGGCGAGGGCACGGTGACCGTGGCGGGGACTGTTGTCCCGGGCACGTACACGCTCCTCACGGCAACGTCGGTGACGGGCGGCGACGGGCTGGCGCTTCAGATGGCGGACAACCGGTTCGAGGCGGACTTAGCCGTCACGGGCACGTCGCTCATCCTGCGTGTCAAGTCCGTCGGCACGATGGTGATTTTCAGGTAAAACGGAAGCCAAGGCGTCTCAATACGCCCAACCTCATTTGCCGACGACAGGGAAGTTGTATTCGCGCGCGACGGTCTCGACGTCGGCGTGGGCGCTGAACGGACCCGGGCGCACGGGCAGGGGCGCCGTCTCGAGGCGCGGCTTCTGGCTCAGCCAGTCGCTGCCGGGGAATTCGGGGTCCTTCTCCTCGCGGATGTCGGCGTCCGTCAGGTACGGGCAGATGGCGTCCACCCAGAGAATCGTCTTGAGCAGTTCCTCGTCCGTCCCCTTCACGCCGTGGTGCTTCGCCTCGCCGGAGATGAACTTGACGAGACGCGAGCTGTACGAGAGGCGCGTCATCGGCTCGAGCGTGGCGTAGGCCGCGGCGTCCCTCTTCGAGAAGTTCTCCACCTTGATGGTGCCGGCGAGGTCGTATCCGGGCGGCGGCGCCTTCGGGTCGATCTTCGGCCAGCCCTCCTTGACGACGCTGGCCCAGCGGCCGGGATACGCGTCCTTCACGCCCCAGCCCGGCCAGCCGACGAGGGTCATGTACGGACGCCACCCGTCTTCGGTGAGGTCGAACGCCGTGCGGGCCTTGCCGTCGCCCGCGTGGCAGGCGTAGCAGCGCCGCTTGAAGATCGGCACGATGTCGCGCTTGTAGCCGATCGCCACGCCCGTGCGTTCGCCCGGACGGGCCCACGGCGCGGGGCGGATCGCGTCCGGCGCGCGGAACG
>JAFRNO010000387.1 GCA_017430155.1 Kiritimatiellia bacterium
AACGCCTGATCGAGCTTTCGAAAGACAGGTACTACGAGACATTGGAGAAGTCGTCCGCGTCCTGGCATGAAGGGAAGCACGACATCTGGCCGTACGTTGAATACCTGCTTTTCACGATTGACGAATTGTACCAAGGATTTCAGCAGCGGTTCCTTCAGTTGACAACCCGGCGCGGTGAAAAGACCACGAGCGTCATTGAAGTGCTGAATGCGCAAGAGGGCGAGTTTACCGTCCGGCAAATCGAGTTCGCGTGTCCGGGCGTGAGCCGTGAAACGATCAAGGCGGTGCTGAAGAAGCATGCCGATTGCTTTGCCTGTACCGGACACGGCGTGAGCGCGCGCTGGCGTCGGATCAAGGAAATCATCAGCTAGATTCACGAGGAGAATGGGCCATGAAGAGATTCGGATTGATGTTGGTGGGCGTCGCCGGCCTCGCGTGGGGCTACGGCGACCTGCCGTCCACCTTTGACGCCACGACCGGCTATGTGACGCTGACTGCCCGTGACAACACGGGTGCTGCCAACCAGTCGTTCTTCCTGCCGGGGCACTGGAGCGACAATCAGGCGCCTCATGCCGACACGAACTACTACGTGAAGGCCGGCTGGTGCCTGGGCACTCCGCATCAGGACTCCGACGTGACGGCGCAGCAGACTGTCGATCCAGATGGCTATTTGACGTTCCAAGGCGGAACGCTCGTCGTCGCCGGCTACATCTGGCATTTGAACGGCACGTACGAGTTCACGTTCCCCGATCTGCGCCTGTTGCCGGGCGGGGACATCCGCTATACTGCGACAAAGCCGCCGCTCAACGGGATGATGACGGTCTACGGGACGTGTGACAATCCCTCGTTTGTTAATTTCTCCAACATTAGCGGCACGAAAACGATGGCCCTTGGCATGACGATCAAGGGGGACGCCGAGAGTTGCCTGGCGACGACGTGGAATAAGTCGTCGTGTTGGCTCAGGCTGACGGGCGACCTTTCGGAATTCTACGGCACGCTGTACGTTGGCAGCGGCACGAACCAGGCGGACAATTCCGTGGGATTCTGGATCGATTCGGACTGCATCGGCGGCACCGTGGAGCTTCCGATCACGCAAGCAAGTCTGTACATGGCGTCGGCAAACGGCCTTACGGCAGGGGGACTCAAGGTGACGAGTGCGAGCACGAAGCTCTTCCTTGACGGGACTCAGGTGAACGCGACGGTTCCGCGTCTGACGGTGACCAACAGCCTGACGATGACGCGGCCCGTCAACGTGATGCTGAATCACGCGACCGTGGGAAACGGCGCACCGTCGTTTTCAACTCCCAGCGAACCGGAGGTGCCGGGCGAATACCCGCTGATCCGCCTGACTCCGGAAGTCATCCGGAACGGGGGATGGACGGCCGGTCGGCTGGCCAATCTGTTCGTCTTGTCCACGTCGCCCGCGCTCAAGCGTTCGGAGCTGATGTGGCAAGACGACGAGGACGGCGGCAAGACGCTTTGGTTGATCACTTGCGTGATGCATGCGGGCATGAGTGACAAACAGGGACGGAGTAGCTTGCTTTATACGGTGAAAACTGTCGGAGGTTCCGATTACTACTGGAGCAACGAGTCATGTCCCGCAGACGATCCGGCAAGCGGCGGCACATGCTATTTTTCCACCAATTTGGTTTATGCGCCGCGGGATTCAGATCTGCCGTCGGGAAACGTCCCCTACCGGTTTCCGGGGAAGATGCTGGTGTCGGGGGGCAATCAGGGGATCTATTCGTTCAACTCGTCAGGCTTCATCTGCGACCGTCTCGTCTGGCACGGGGCGGGATTCAACATGTCTTCGGCCACGTCCGATGAACCCGAGCGGTACGACGAGAAAGGGACCCGCTACAAGTTCTGTACGCTGCAGGGCAAGCTGTACGTGCCGTCGGGCTACGGCGCCAACGTCATCCAGTCGTACGGCAAGGTGAATGTCGTTCGAGTCGAGTCCGAGGTGATCGGCGCCGCAGATTTCACGGTACGGACGATCAACAACGCCGGCAACTACGCGAACGATCGGGGAAGCGTCGAGTTTGCGGCGTGCAACACGAACTTCACGGGGAAGGTGAAGGTTTCGACGAGCAACCATACGTATTCCGACAGCGGGGTCGTCGTGCCCAACTGGGAGCAGCGCGTGCGGCTGCTCGTCTCGGACGAGCGTAACCTGGGTGGCGCGCGGGACGAGTTCGCGTGGGACGCGCTGCTGATCGAGCAGTATTCCGACCTCTTCCCGCTGAACGACGTGACGTTCACGGACGGCTGGAATCGTGGCATCGCCATCGGCAACATCGGGCGCATGCACGTGACGAACGGGTTGACGCTTGCCATTTGGCGTCCCCTCAACGTGAACGGCAACCTCGTGAAGGAGGGCGGCGGCACGCTCGCGCTCGGCGGACCGCTGACGTTCGGCGGTTCGGCGCAGAGCGCGACGCCCACGGCCGGCGCGAACCTGCTCACCGCGATGGGCGGCTTTGTCAAGCCGCTCGCGACGAACGCCTTTGACGGCCTCGCGATCACGTTCACCAACAACGCCGCGCTGAAGGTCGACGGCGCGCCGGCGGACGCCGGTCTCCTGAAATACGGGCTCCTCAACGTGAAGGAGGCGACGGCGCCGGTCGCCCTCGCGCCCAACCCGGCGATGCTGCCCGTGACGGTGGACTTCGGCGCGGCGACGGAACCGCCCGCCGTGCAGTGGACGGTGGGCCTCATGACGCTGTAGACGGCGAAGGCGGAAGAGTTGAAGCCGCAGATGGTTCTTTTCAATCCCGCGCCGTTCAAGAACTGGCGCGGAACGCTCGGGCTTGTCGACAATGGCGACGGCACCTCCACCATCGTCGTGAATTACAAGACGGTCGGCCTGACGATCCTCTTCCGCTGACGGAGGGCGAAAATGAGATTACGGTGCGGAACATTCCTCGTCACCCTCGGGAGGGTCGCGCTTGTCGCGGCCATCTTGACCGCGACGGCCTCTGAGGTTAAGCCGATCTCGGTGCGCGTGCGGCAGACGGCGGGCGGGCCGAGGTTGTTCGTGGACGGCAAGCCGATTCCTCCGCGCGCGTTCTACGGGGCGGGGCCGTCCATCGGCTTCATCGCCGAACTGCGCGAGTACACGTTCACGCTGCCGTTCGTCGCACCGTTCGACACGGCGCGGGCGGAAGTGCGCATCGGATTCCCCACCGACCCGTCGCAGTACTGGATCCACGACGTGAAGCTGAAGGACACGGAGACGGGAACGGTTGTGCCCGTGGACCTCTCGCTCGTGGGCGCGATGAAGGACGGCGCGCCGCATCCGCCGCACGGCATCTCCGCGCCCTGTCCGGTGCCGCTCGTGAAGGGGCGGACCTACCGGTTGCTCATTCCCGTGCGCGCCGACCATCCGCGTTCCTTCTTCTATCCCTCCGTCGTGGCGTTTGGCACTGCTAGCAAGACGCGGCGCTGTCCGCTCCCCTACCGCGAGGACATCTGGGACTACAAGGCGGTCGCCGGATCGGGCGGTTTGCCGATGGCGAAGGAGCAGACGCCCGACATCCTGCGGCGCAACGTCTCGTTCGAGATCCTGCGCGGGCTGGGCGACTGGTGGATGGACCTTTTCGGACGCGGCTGGTACAACGACCCCGACCTCTGGAAACTGCGCACGGAGCTGGCGCCGCTTGAGGAGGCGATGTTCAGGCGGACGAAGCCCTATTCGCCCGAGATCGCGGACATCGTGGACGAGCGGAGCTTCCTCTATCTCGCCTACGGCGCGACGCGCGCGATGGCACCGCTCGGCCTCTCGAAGGGCCTCTTCCACAAGGAGTGGGGCAGCGGCCTGCGGAAGGGTGCCGCGCCGCTCTTTGCGCCTATCCTTGCGGAAGGCGATGAGGTGTGGGCCACCTATCGCGACCTGCCGGAGAACCCTGCGCTCGTGGCGCGGAAACATGCGGACGGGCC
>JAFRNO010000388.1 GCA_017430155.1 Kiritimatiellia bacterium
CGCGCGTAAGCTTCTCCGACTGCGCCGGGTTGACGCTGGCCGAACTGTGCCAGCGCTACAACGGCTCGGCCGGCGGCGCGGGCTACGACCTGGCGGACACGAACATCCCTTCCGATGCCGCGCATGGCGGGCGCAAGTGGTTCCGCTACGTGAAGGTATCGTGTAAGATGGACAAGGTGTACAATGAAGATGGGGAATGGGAAGGGGATTGGCTCGGCACCGAGCCGGAAGTAGACGCGGTGGCGGACGTGGCGCCCGTCTCGGGTTACCGGAACTGGGTGCTGAACAACTTCACATGGGACAAGGCGTGGCAGACGAACCTGACCGCGGCGACCGTGATCGCGCCAAACGGTCTGCCGAACGGCCTCAACTGCGTGTATGGCCTTAAGCCGACGGACACTGTGGCGAACGTGCCGTTTGAGGTCGCGTCGTTCGCGCCGGGCGAGACGCAACACGTCATCACGATGCGTTCGCCGACGCGTTTGGCCGAGACGCCGAAGGGACTGGTCGTTGGCATGTCGTCGTCGCTCGCCGGCGGGTGGCGGAAGGTCGTTCCGACGTTCGTGTCGTCCGTTCAGGAGAGCGGCGTCTGGTTGAACACGTTCACGCTGCCGAAGGACGGCGCGACGTTCTTCAAACTTTCCCTCGACGAATGAAAAGGGCGTTCTCGTTACTGGAGGTGGTGGTCGTGATGGGGCTCATCATCGGCGTGGCCCTGGTGGTCCTCCCCGCCTTGAGGTCCGCCCGCGAACGGGCGCTCAGCGCACAGTGCAAAACGAACCTGCACCAGCTGGCGGTGACGTGCCTGAACTACACGATGAACGAGGGTTTCTTCCCCTGGGGGATGATCGCGCCGGACATGCACGAGAACCGGTATTGGAAGACCGAGGCCTACCGGAAAGTCTACCCGCGCGAGGACCCGGCGCGGCACCATGTGGCGCTGTGGAGCGACTATGCGTCCTTCTGCTGGGACTTCACGCGCCGGCGGACCGACCTCGGGTGGAAAAGCGGCGAGATGTTCGGCGGCCTCGAGGCGGCATCCGTGTTCAGCTGCCCCAAGTGCACGGACGAGAGCGACAACTGGGACGGCAACCACATCACGGGCTACAACTACAACGTCTGCTACCTCGGTTACGTGGAAAACGACGCCAGCAAGCGATTCTACCCGACCCCTTGGAGCGACATCAAGAACCCGTCGGCCGTGGTCGTGTTCGGCGACGGCGGCTACGCGGGCGGCCCTAACAAATTCATGCGCGCGCCAATTCAGGACAAGCAGTACGACAGATCGGCTTCAAGTCTGCGCAAGGCGGGTACGCAGGCGTTCCGGCATGGCCTGGGGCGCTGGCGCCACTGCAACATGGCGTTTCTCGACGGCCATGTCGAGGAGTTCCGCCAGCCCTACCGGGCGGGGGGCAATAAGGGGTGGGTGGACGAGCGGACCCACTCGGCGTTCATCAGTTCCGGGAACGGCATCTACGGTCCGCGCGGATTCGGCATCGACGACGACGACGAACCCCGTTGAACGCCCCGCCCACTTTATGTGCGGGATTCTGTGTTTTTATTTTCGCGAACATTTTTTCGCCGAAGATGTGGTATAATCTTTCGCGGTTGATTGTCGACTAGGTTCGTCACGGACAAACCAGAATGGAGATAAGAGCATGAAACGAGCCAAATGCCTGATGATGGCCGCGCTGGCCCTCGCCCTCCCGGCGTTCGCCGCCGACACCGTCTACACCTGGACCGGCACGGCCGGCGACGGCAAGTGGTCCACGCCCAACAACTGGGACAAGGGGAGCGGCTATCCGTCCGCCGCCGACCACATCGCCCAGTTCGGCAAGTCGGCAGCCGTGACCGTCGACACGGGCGCGCAGGTGACGATCGGCTACATCAAGGTCACGGCCGGCAACGTGACAGTGAACGGCACCGCTGGGTCGTACCTCACGCTTGACCATGCGGTGTTCAACGGCTCAACGGGATACGAAGGCGGCTTCGTGGTCCAGCCCGGCTGCACGCTCACGATGAACGTGCCGGTGGCGTCGACCACGCGCGTCGACAAGTGGCGCACCGGCACGGTCGTGTTCAACGCCGCCTACACGAACACGGGACGCAAGTATCCCCTGATCATGGGGCAGGGCACGAACGTCGTCGCCGCCGGCGGATCCATCAGCCTGCCGAACGAGTACCTGCACATCGCCAACGGCGACGGCGATGCCAACAGTTACACGACCGTCCTCGTGCAGGATGACGCGCAGATTTCAGCAAAAGGGATTGCCGTAGCCATTGGCGCCAACAGCCGGAACGCCGGACGCGTCATCCAGGACGGGGCCGCGTCGCGCGTGGAGGCGTTTGCCGGCAACCTTGAGATTGGCAGGGCCCAGAAGGCCGGCACGCCCGCTTCGTCGTACACGCTGAAGGACGGCCATCTTGTCGTAATGGGCAACATTCACCTGGGCCTCTCGGGCAGTGCTTCGCTCTTCCGCCAGGAGGGCGGCACGAGCCGTCTCGACAACTTCATCTTCACGAATAGCGTGGGGCGCGTGGAGATCGCGGGCGGCCGGCTTTACGCAGACTACAGCGGCGTGATTACCCGCTCCGGTTCCTCCTCGGTCTTCGCGTTCTCCGGCGGCACGTACCTGACGAGCACGAACCGGGACGTACGTTTCGGCGCGAGCCTTATGGAGCTGAGCGGCACGCCGACGCTTCAAGTTGGACAGAGGTTCTACTTCCCCGCCAACGTGGCGATTGCCGACGACACCGTACTTACGGTATGCTCGAAGTCCGGAACCGGTGGCGCGTACATCGAGAACGGCATCGAGCAGGAAGTCGCCGGCGAATGCATCATCACGAACGGCTATTTCTATCTGAACACCGGGTCGCTGGTCCCGAAGAAAACCGCGACCGCGCCCTGGAAGCTGACGGTACAGAACGGCGGCACGTTCTTCATGCGTCAGGTCAATTCACGCCTCGCCGTGCCAGTTGACCTCGCCCTCTCCGGCACCGGCAAGATCCAGATGGCGAACAATCTCAACGGCATCTACAACCGTTCCGTCGTGATAGCCCATTCGTTCACGCGCGACGGCGTGGCGCAGGCCAAGGGACGCTACGCTGGCGACACGGCCTATCTTGCAGGGCTTGCCCCCTCCAGTATCGTCGTGTGTTACGTCTGGACGGGCGCGGGCGACGGGACGAGCTGGAACGATCCCGCGAACTGGGACGGCAACGCGGTGCCGCCTTCGGGCGACAATACGTGCGTGGACCTCTCGCGCGCGGCGGGCGGCACGATCATGCTCAATGACAACGTCACATTGACCTTCCTCGGCTTCCTCCCGAGCGGGTTGGAACGGACGCTTACCCTCGCGGGCAGCGGCAC